>JBDSAR010000576.1:0-20743 GCA_039922035.1 Chthoniobacteraceae bacterium | reverse complement strand
GGCTGCGGGAATTCAACGCCCAACATCCGAGGCCCAACGCCCAGGGAAGGAAATGCGGAGCCGGATTGCTTTCCTTGGATGTTGGGCGTTGGGCGTCGGGCGTCGGGCGTTGAATGCCCCGCCTCACACCGTCCACGGCGTTCCATTTCCCCCTGCATCGCAACCCCGCGATGGACAAGCCACGCGCTGCGCTGTTTAACCGCGCCATGTTCCTCCGCATCCTCCTCCTCATGATCGCCGCTGCACTCCCCACATCCGCCGCAGAAAAGGACACGCGCTGCTTTGAGATGCGCACCTACTTCGCCGCTCCCGGCAAGCTCGACGCCCTGCTCGCGCGCTTCCGCGATCACACGGTGAAGCTTTTTGAAAAGCACGGCATCACGAACATCGGCTACTGGGTGCCGATCGAGAACACGGACAACAAGCTCGTGTACGTGATCGCCTTCCAGAGCCGCGAGGAACGTGAGAAACGCTGGAAGGAATTCGGAGCCGACGAGGACTGGAAAAAGGCGCGCGCGGAATCCGAGGCGAACGGCAAGCTGCTCACGAAGGTGGAGTCGGTCTTCCTCAGCGCGATGGATTTCTCGCCGGCGATCCAGCCGTCGGTCGCCGCGCCGCGAGTGTTCGAACTGCGCACCTACACGACGACGCCCGGCAATCTCGGCCGGCTGCAGGCGCGCTTCCGCGACCACACCGTCGCGCTTTTCACGAAACACGGGATGACGAATCTCTTCTACTGGTCGCCGATGGCCGATCAAAAAAATGCCGACAACACGCTCGTCTATCTGCTCGCGCACAAGGACGCGGATGCGGCGAAGGCGTCGTTCGCGGCATTCCGCGCAGACCCGGTGTGGATCGCGGCGAAGGACGCGAGCGAGAAGGACGGCGGCGGTTCGCTCACGGTGCCGGATGGCGTGAAGTCGGAGTTTTTGAAGGCGGTGGATTTTTCGCCGACGAAGTAGGCGCGGTTGCGCCGCAGCGCCCGCGGGCCTAAGTTCGGCCAGACTCCCGTGAACAATCCGCGCCCGAAGCTCTCCGCAGACGACCAGCGCAGGCTGGCTGATCTGCATGCGCGGTTCTCGCGGCTGAAGCGCTACTACGTCGGGTATCCGTGCAATGAGGATTTCGATTTCTCGGAGCTGCTGCCGTTCTTCGAGTTTGCGATCAACAACGTCGGCGATCCGTTTGGCGGCTCGAACATCCCGCTGAACACGCATGACATCGAGCGCGAGGTGCTCGCGGATTTTGCGGAGTTCACGCATGCGCCGAAGGACGGCTGGTGGGGCTACGTGACGAGCGGCGGCACGGAGGGAAACATGTACGGGCTTTACGTGGCGCGGGAACTTTTTCCCGAGGGCATCTGCTATTTTTCCGAGGACACGCACTACTCGGTGGCGAAGGTGCTGCGGCTCCAGCACACGCGGAACATCATGCTGAAAAGCCAGCAAAACGGCGAGTTGGACTACACCGATCTGCGCGAGACGCTGCGCATCCATCGCGACGTGCCGCCGATCATTTTTGCCAACATCGGCACGACGATGAAGGGCGCGGTGGACAACCTCGCAAAGATCCGCGCGGTGCTCGACGATCTCACGATCACGAATGTCTACATCCACGCGGACGCGGCGCTGAGCGGGATGATCCTGCCCTTCGTGGAAAGGCCGCAGCCCTGGGACTTCGCGGCGGGCGCGGACAGCATCGCGATCTCCGGGCACAAGATGCTCGGCTCTCCCCTGCCCTCCGGCGTGGTGCTCGCGCGGAAGTCGCATGTGGATCGCATCGCGCGGAGCATCGAATACATCGGCGCACTCGACACGACGATCTCCGGTTCGCGCAGCGCGATCGGGCCGCTCTTCCTGTGGTACCGGCTGCGAACGCTCGGGCGCGAAGGCATCACAAAAATGGTGCGCGGCAGCCTGGAGCGCGCGGCCTACGCGGTGGATGCGCTGCGGGCGCGCGGCATTGATGCATGGCGCAATGAGAACTCCGTGACCGTCGTCTTTCCCCGCCCGCCCGAGGCCGTGATGAAAAAGTGGATCATCGCCCCGAAGCGCGGCATCGGGCATCTCATCACGATGCCGCACGTGACGAAGGACATCGTGGACGAGTTTGTCGCGGACTTTGCCACCGCGATCGCGGAGGAAAAGAAATCGCCCACGCCATGAAACTCCTGCACGTCCTCGCACCGAACCAGCCCGGCATCCTCGCGCGCATCGCGGAGGCACTCGCCGCGGCTGGTGTGAACATCGAGGACTTCGACGTGGAGAGTCACAACGCGGAGGGCATCATCTCGCTGAGCGTGGACAAATACGACGAGGCGCTGCACGTCCTGCGCGATCTCGGCTACCGGGCGATCACGCAGGACACGCTGGTCATCCGGCTCGAGGACAAACCCGGTGCGCTCGCGAAAATCGCGGTGCGGCTGAAGGACGCGGGCCTCGATCTCCGCTCGATGCACATCGTGCGCCGTGCCGGCGAATTCAGCATCGTGAGCCTCGTCGCAAGCGACAATGCCGCGGCGGCGGCGGTGCTGCGCGACGTGCTCATCGGCGAACCGCCGGAGTGAGCGGCAGAGCCATTGCACATGGCCCCGTCCCTGCTATACACGATTCCCTTTCAGCAGAAATCCAGCCCACGAATGCCGACCTACGAATACGAATGCGACAAGTGCAAAGGTGCGTTTGAATGCGTGCAGTCCATGAAGGACGACGCGTTCAAGACCTGCCCGAAGGAACTCTGCACGATGAAAAAATGGGGCAAGGGCAAGGTGCGCCGCCTCATGGGCACGGGCGCGGGGCTGATTTTCAAAGGCTCGGGATTTTACATCACGGACTACCGCTCGGAGGGCTACAAGGCGGCGGCAAAAAAGGATTCCAGCGACTCCGCCCCCGCGAAGCCCGCGGAGAGCAAACCTGCCGAGAGCAAGCCCGCCGCCGCGCCGAAGACCCCGAAGAAAAAAGACTGAACCACCTTTCCGATGAAGACCGACCCGCGCAGGATCACCTGCACCTCCTGCCAGCACCAAAACGAAATCGAGCGCGTGTATTGCCACAACTGCGGCGAAAAGCTCGACCGCTCACTGCTGCCTGTGCTGGACGAGACGAAGTCCGTCGAGGATCTCGCGAAGGAGCGGAAGAAGGTCAAATCCCTGATGAATCCCAACCGGCTGACGTGGCTGCGGAACGTCAAGACCTTCGTGCTCATCGAGATTTTTGCGGCCGCCGTCGCCGCCTGCTACCTCGCGGCGCAGGCCCCGGAGAATCTCCCGGCGGCACCGGGCAAGGACCGCATCCTTGAAATCAGCAGGCCGGACGACAATTGGCGCGGAATGATGGCGGTAAAGCCCTCGACGTCCGTCGAGTTCAAGGAATCTGAACTCAACGACTATCTCCGCAAAACCGTGAAAGGGACCGAAGGCCCGATGGGGATCAAGTTTGCGAGGGTCTTCACGCATCTGGAGCCCGGGCTCGTCACGCTCGCGACTGAGCGCAACGTCTGGGGTCTCCCGATCTACAACAGCGCCACCTTCCGGCCCGTGCTCGCAGGGGGGAAATGGGACGCGGACATCACACGGTTCGCGATCGGACGGCTCACGATTCCCGTCGGCCTGGCGAAGCTGCTCAGGCTCGACAGCGTCACGCTCGGCGCGCTTTCCCAGGCCTTTGAAAAGGACATCAAGAATCTTGTCCGCGTCGAAAAAATCGTGCCCGGCAGCGGCGTGATCTCCTTCACGACCAAGCCCCTGCAATGACACCGAGCCCCACGAGGGCCTTCACGTTCCTCCTCCTGCTCGCGCTGCTCCACGGCACGGCCTGCCTCGCTGTGGACCTGCGGCACCGCAGCGTCAGCAACTCGGGGCAATTCGTGATCTACTGCGACGACCGCGATGCACGTGGCCGGATTGTCAGTTTTTGCGAGGAGGTCAAAACCCAGCTCCTCCACGTCCTGCGCGAAGGCGACGACTGGAAATTTCCAATTGTGATCTCCGTCGAGCCGGAGCCGGAGACGGAGCCGGAGACGAAGGTGCAGTCCGCACCGGTGAGCATCACGCTGGTGAACACCGTCGCGGGGCCGAAGGTGGACCTCGCCGTGCGCATCGGCGACGATCCGGCGCAGGCTTTTCTGCAGAGGAACATCGTCCACGCGCTGCTGCTGGAAATGGCCTACCGGGAACGTCCGCCCATCCGGGGCGGCGAGCGGTTCACCTACCCGCCGTGGTGGCTCACGGAAGGACTTCTCCAAGGCATCCGTGCGCACGCCGGCATGAGGGATCCCGATGTGTTCAGGAGCATCGTGAACACCGAGAAGCTGCCCTCGCTCGAAAAAACGATCACCCAGCCGCCCGTGGGCCTCGACACCGCCGCCGGCACCGTGGATCGCGCCAGCGCCCTCGCGCTCACCGAGGCATTGCTGCGCCTGCCGGGCGGCCCGGCGAATCTCGGCCGCTTCCTCCGCGCGTGGCCCGACGGCGCACGCGACCCGCTCACACTGCTCGCGCACCATTTTCCCGTCCTCGGCCAGTCGCCGCAGAGCCTCGCGAAATGGTGGACGCTCCAGCTCGCCGCACTCGGCAAATCGGAAGCCCTTCGCACCCTCTCCGCCGCCGAGGCGGATGCGGAACTCACCACGCTGCTCACGCTCGAGATCAGCTCGGGGAAACCGCCGCGCAACGAGCGTTTCGCCCTCCGTGATTTTGAAAAATACGCGAAGCTGCCCGGCGCGCGCCCGGCACTGCGGATCGCACAGGTGAAAATCGTCACCCTGAGTGCAAAGGCGCACATGCTCTACCGCCCGATCCTGAATGAATACGAGGAGGTGTGCAGCCTGCTCGCCTCCGGCAAGATCTCCGGGATCGCGGATCGCATCGCGAGGACCGAGCGCTTCCGCGCATCCATCCTGCAACGCGCGGAGATGATCACCGACTACCTGAACTGGTATGAGGCCACGCAGACGCCCGGCAGCACCGGACAGTTCGACCGCTACCTGCGCGCCGTCGAGGATCGCGATGCAAAAAGGAAGCAGCCCGTCATACCCGTGGACCCGAAGATCGCCGAATACCTCGACTCGCTGGAGCAGGAGTTTGCCCCGCTGCGCCCCAACATGCTCCCCGGCAACGAGGCCGACGGCAGCGCTAAGCGTTGAGCCATCGGCGGCCCTGAGAGCGCAACACCGGCGGTGGTACCAGATGGGGAAAACCTAATGATGGGCTCATCGCAGCCTCATCTCCCAGTGGTATAGGGACACAAGTCCATGCGCATTCTCCTTGTCGAAGACGAAGCCAAAGTCAGCCGCGCAGTCGCGCTAGGGCTGAAGGCGGAGCATTACGCGGTGGACACGGCAAAGGACGGGCGTGAAGGGCTGGAGCTGGCGATCGTAAATCCCTACGACCTGCTCATCGTGGACCTGATGCTGCCGGTGATGAACGGGACGGAAGTGATCCGCCGCGTGCGCGAAAAGAATCCGGACGTGCCGATCCTCGTGCTCACGGCGCGCGATGCGCTGGCGGACAAGGTGGTGAATTTCGAGTCCGGCGCGGACGATTACATGACCAAGCCGTTCGCCTTTGCCGAACTGCTCGTGCGGGTGAAGGCACTCCTGCGCCGCGGCGCAGTGAACCGCTCGAACATCGTGCAGATCGCAGACCTGACGATTGACCGTGTGACCCACCAGGTGCAGCGCGCGGGAAGCACGATCAAGCTGACATCAAAGGAGTATGGCCTGCTCGAATATCTCGCCATCCACCCCGGACGCGTCCTGTCGCGGACGATGATCATGGAGCACGTGTGGGACGAAAGCTTCGAGAGCCTCACGAACATCGTGGATGTGTACGTGCGGCAGTTGCGGGTGAAGATTGACGAGCCGTTCGAGAAGAAGCTCATCCACACGATCCGAGGAGCGGGTTACACGCTCAACGATTCATTTCAGGAATGAACACGCGCTCGATCCGGTTCCGGCTGATCGGGCTCTATGCGGGGCTGCTCGCGCTGGTGATGCTGCTCTTTGGCGCCTACACCCGCATGAGGCTGGATCATTTCCTCCGGGTCGTGCTCCAAACCACACTCGAACACCGCGCGGAGCAAATCGTGCGCGACATTCTGCCGGAAATCCCGAAACGCGGCGAGGCGTACGTGGGGACGGAGATCGAAAAGCGGTTCGCACCGGCGATCAACGACCGCTTCGTGCGAGTGACGCGACGCGGCGGGCAGGTGCTCTATCTTTCCGGCGTGCCGAACGACGGGAACTTTACACCGGAGGAGGTGCCGGCGCCTGCCGGGGATGCCCCGCAGGGATTCACGCGCGAACAGCGGCTGCCCAAGGGGAGCACCATGCTCATCACCACGCTGCCCGGCTCAATCGGGGGGCAGGATTACCTCGTGGAAGTAGGCACATCGCTCGCAGCCAGCAACGCTGTTCTGCGCAGGCTGCTCCTGACTCTTGCCGCCGGTCTGCCGGTGCTCACCGGCCTCGCGATTTTCGGCGGATATTTCCTGATGAAGCGCGCGATGAAACCCGTGCGGGACATCATCGTCTCCGCGCAGGACATCACGCTTCACCACCTCAGCCGCCGGCTGCCAGTGGCCGACAGCGGAGACGAGATCGCCGAACTTTCGAAGGTGCTCAATCAGATGATTGCGCGGCTCGACGAATCGTTCCAGCACACCAGCCGGTTCACCGCTGACGCCTCGCATGAGCTCCGGACCCCGCTCACCGTGATCCACTGCGAACTGGAAGCGATTTTGCGCGACCGGCCGCTCGATGTGGATTTGCGCGAGGCTCTCGGAAGCCTGCTGGATGAAGTGGTCCGCCTCGTCCGGATCGTCGAGGGACTCTTCGCCCTTTCAAAGCTCGACACCGGCGAGGCCCGCAGCGAGCGGGTGCGCTTTGACCTTGCGAAGCTCGCGGAGACCACCGCGGAGCAGATGTGCCTGCTCGCGGAGGAAAAGCACATCAAGCTCGTGTGCGAAACTCGCGAACAGACAGAGGTCGAGGGCGACCATTCGCGGCTCAAGCAGGTAATCGTGAACCTGCTGGACAACGCGATCAAATACACGCCGGAGGCCGGCAGGATTTCGCTCACGGTGCGCGAGGACAACGGCTGCGCGCTTCTCGAAGTCGCGGACAACGGCCCGGGTGTCTCGGAGGCCGCGCTGCCGCACTTGTTCAAGCGCTTTTACCGCGCCGACGAGGCACATTCGCGCGAGGTGGAGGGCGCGGGCCTCGGGCTTTCCATCGTTCATTCGATTTGTACCGCACACGGCGGCTCCGTCAGCATCCGGAATGTCGCCCCCACCGGCTGCCAGGTGACGGTGCAACTGCCCAAGGCCAAGTAACACCATGATCCCACCCGAACTCACCACCCCGGCGACCGCAGACAAATCCGCTCCCGACGCCCCGGCCTCCAGCCAGATCCCGCAGCCGGAATCCGCCCCGAAGAAAAGGGGCGGACTCATCCTCGGCTTCGCCGCAATCGCCCTCGCCGTGGGCGCATTTTTCTACTGGCAGCACAGCGGCGGCACTGGCGGGGCGCAGTCAGGCACCACCCGCACGCAGGTGGTTGCAGTCGCCAGAGTCTCGCGCGAAGACCTCGCCGAGTCGCTGACCATGGCGGCCGAGTTTCGCCCGTATCAGCAGGCCGCGCTGCACGCGAAGATCGCGGGCTTTCTGCAATCCATCTCAGTGGATGTCGGCGATCATGTGAAAGAGGGCCAGGCCATCGCGCAGCTCGATGTGCCGGAACTGAAGCACGATTTGGAGAAGGCCACCGCGTCACACCGCGCGAGCGAACAGGAAGTCCTCCGCGCCGAGGCCAGTTACAACGAGGCGTACCTCGCCTCGCAGCGGCTGCAGGGCGTGGCAAAGCAGAATGCGAAGCTCGTCGCGGAGCAGGAACTCGACGCCGTGCTGGCGAAGGAAGCAAGCACCGCGGGCGCGCTCGACGCGGCCAAGCAACGCATCCAGGAATGCCAGGCCGAGGTGAACAAGGTGCGCTCGATGATCACCTACACCACCATCACCGCGCCGTTCGATGGCGTGATCACCAGGCGCTACGTGGACACGGGCGCACTGGTTCCCGCGGGCACCTCTTCCAGCGCCCAAGTCCCCGTCGTGGACATCGCCGAGGACAAGCGCCTGCGGCTCGCCTTTCCTGTGCCCGAGTCCGCGGTTTCGCTCGTGAAAGTGGACGCGCCGGTGCGGATTACCGTCAGCTCGCTCGGCGTGACGATCGAGGGGAAGGTGTCGCGTTTTTCCGGCAAGGTGGATCGCGCCACGCGCACGATGTCCACGGAGGTTGCGGTTGATAATAGCGACGGGCGTCTGAAGCCCGGAATGTATGCCCGCGTCGCGCTGGTGGTGCGCGAGAGCAAAGGCGCAGTCGCGGTGCCCGTGCAGGGCATCACCGTTGGCGAAAAACCAAGCGTCCTCATTGTCAGCAAGAGCGGCACGGTCGAGGAACGTCGGGTGAAACTCGGGCTGCAAACGCCGGAGAAAGCGGAAGTCCTCTCCGGGCTTGAGCCGGGCGAGATGGTCATCGTCGGCAGCCGTTCGGGAATCCAGCCGGGGCAGAAGGTGACAGCGAAGGTCATCGAACTCACCCCCGCAGAATAGAGCCCGCGACCTATGGAAACACCCATTCCCGAAGCCACATTGAAGGCGCTGGCCGCCTGCGACACCTGCGCCATCGCCAACGCCATCGAGTGTTTCGACGTGCGCCTGCGCAACGAGGGCTTCTCCAACAGCGGCACCCGCTGCAATTTTCCCCAACTGCCGCCGATGGCCGGCTACGCCGTGACCCTCCGCGTACGCAGCGGGAATCCGCCGGCAGAAGGCGGCACCTATCTCGACCGCACGGAATGGTGGGATCAACTGGACTTGCAGCCCGTGCCACACGTCGTCGTCATCGAGGACACGGACGAAACGCCAGGCGTGGGCGCGTTCGTCGGGGAAATTCATTCCGCGATCCTGCAGGCGCTCGGCTGCGTTGGCGTGGTGACGAACGGCGCGGTGCGCGATCTCGGGGCGGTCGAGCGCACTGGCTTCCACCTTTTTTCAAAAGACGTCTCCGTCTCGCACGCCTACATGCATGTCGTCGGCGTAAATGTGCCGGTGAATGTCGCGGGCATGTGCATCGAGCCGGGCGATCTGCTGCACGGCGACCGCCACGGCGTCATCCGCATCCCATCCGAAATCGCGCCAAAGTTGCCTGAGACCATCGCACGCATCCAGTCACGCGAGCGCGAGATTCTCGATTTCTGCAAGTCCGGGAAATTCTCCAAGGCTGATCTGCGGCGAATGCTCAGCAAGCCCTGCTAGTCGGACCCCGAACACAGCTCACATGTCCCGATTCTCTATCCGTTATCCCTACCTGATCATCGTCGTCTGCCTCATGGTGTGCGTCGTCGGTGTGATGAGCGTCATCCGCATGCCGGTGGATCTTTTTCCGACGATCAAAATCCCGGTCGTCGTCGTCGCCACGTTTTTCAACGGCATGCCGCCGGAGCAGATCGAGAATGACATCACGGGCCGCTTCGAGCGCTTCTTCACACTGGGCAGCGGCATTGATCATATCGAGTCGCGCTCGCTGCCCGGCGTGAGCCTCATCAAGGTCTATTTCCAGCCCGGCACGAATGCCGACTCCGCGGTGACGACCATCTCGAATCTCGCGATGGCGAACCTTCGCAAATTGCCGCCGGGCACGCTGCCGCCGGTCGTGCTGAAGTTCGACGCATCGAGCCTGCCGGTCTGCCTCATTACTTTGAAAGGCGAGGGCCTGAACGAAACGCAACTGCGCGATCTCGGCCAATACACCGTGCGCAACCAGGTCGCGTCCGTGCCTGGCGCGTCCGTGCCTCAGCCGTTCGGCGGCAAATACCGGCAGATCATGGTCTATGTGGACCCGCTCAAACTCGAGGCGCATCAGCTCAGCGTCATGGACGTGGTGCGCTCGGTGAATGAATCGAACCTCATTCTCCCCGCGGGCGACGTGAAGATCGGCCCCTTCGACTACAGCCTCTACACGAACAGCCAGCTCAGGAACGTGGACGAGATTAACTCGCTTCCCCTGAAGACGGTGGATGGCACGTCCGTGCTCGTCGGCGACATCGGCAACGCCGCGGATGCCGCACAAGTCCAGACGAGCATCGTCCGCGTGGATGGCCAGCGCTCCGTTTATCTGCCCGTGCTGAAACAGGGCGGCGACGCCAACACCATCGCCGTCGTGGACGGCATCAAGACGGCCGTGGCAGACCTCGTGGACACGCCAAAATCGCTCGTCTCGAAAGTTGTCTTCGACCAATCGGTGTTCGTGAAGACGGCCATCGCGAACCTGCTTCACGAAGGCGCCATCGGCCTCGTCCTCACGGGAATCATGATCCTCGTCTTCCTCGGAAATTTCCGCGCGACGCTGGCCGTGTTTCTTTCCATCCCGCTCTCCGCGCTCGCCACTTTCATCGGCCTCTCGTATGGCGACAGCTCGATCAACTCGATGATCCTCGGCGGCCTCGCGCTGGCGTTTTCACGACTCATCGACAACTCCGTCGTCGTGCTCGAAAATATTTTCCGCCACATCGAACTCGGCGAGACACCCGAGGTCGCCGCGGAAAAGGGCGGACGCGAAGTCGCGCTCCCCGTGCTCGCCGCGACGCTCACCACCGCCATCGTATTTTTCCCGGTCACGTTTCTTTACGGCGTGAGCCGGTTCCTTTTCAGCGCGCTCGCGCTCTCCGTCGTGCTTTCGCTATTTGCGTCCTACGTCGTCGCGATGACGGTCGTCCCGCTGTTCTGCGCGAAGCTCCTCAAGGGCCACGCCGCCCACGGTGAGGCGCACGAAAAACCGCGCACGCTCATGGGCCGTTTCAACGCGTGGTTCAACGCGCGCTTTCACACCTTCCTCAATCGCTTCGACCGCACGCAGACGCTTGCGCTCGCGCGCCCCGTGGCCACGGTGCTCGCCATCGGCGGCGTATTCCTCGTCAGCCTGTGCCTCATTCCAAAGGTCGGGCTCGCCTATTTTCCACGCACCGATCCCGGCCAGTTCGTCATCAATGTGAAAGCCGCCACGGGCACGCGGCTGGAAGTGACCGAGCAGGGCGTGAAGAAAGTCGAGGATCTGGTGCGACGCATCGTCAAGGCCGAAGACCTCCGGCTCATCGCGTCGAACATCGGCACCACGCCCGGCTTTTCCTCAATGTACACGAGCAACTCCGCGTCGCACACCGCGTTCGTGCAGGTCAGTCTCCGCGACGGCCACAAAATCGGCAGCTACGAGTACATGGATCGCGTGCGAAAGGCCATGCGCGAGGAACTGCCGGAGCTGAGTTCATACTTCCAATCCGGCGGCCTCGTGGATGCCGTGCTCAATCTCGGCCTGCCCGCGCCGATCGACATTCAGGTAAGCGGCTCGAACTTGGAGAAGGCATACGCGACCGCCGCGAAAATCGCGCGTGAAGTGCGCGGCATCCCGGGCGTCAGCGACGTGCTCATTCCGCAGGACATTGACGCGCCCGCCTTCGAACTCACGATCGATCGTGAACATGCCAGCCAGCTTGGCCTGAGCGAAAAGGAAGTGGTGAGCAACGTCATCACCGCACTCACTTCCAACCAGATGATCGCGCCAAGCTTCTGGGTCGATCCGCGCACCGGCACCGACTATCTGCTCACCGTCCAATACCCCGAAACCACGGTGAAGACGCTCGGCGATTTGCGCAGCATCCCCATCCGCGCGGCGGGCCAGCCGGACTCCGCGCGGCTCGATGCAGTCACAAGCCTGAAGCCGATCCAGGCACCCACGGAAGTGGATCACTACCAACTCCGGCGCGTCATTGATGTCTATGTTGCGCCTGAGAGCGAAGAGCTGGGCCGCATTGCCAGCGCCGTGAATCGCATCGTGAAAGACACCGAGAAGCCGGAGGGCATCCGCGTCACCGTGCGCGGCTCGGTGCAGGCGATGAACACCTCGTTCGTCTCGTTCGGACTCGGCCTGATCCTCGCCGTGGTGCTCGTCTATCTCATCCTCGTCGCGCAGTTCAAATCGTTCGTGGACCCGCTGCTCATCCTGCTCGCCGTGCCGCCCGGCATCGTCGGCGTGCTGCTCATTCTCACCACCACCGGCACGACGCTGAATGTCATGTCCCTCATGGGCATCGTGATGATGGCCGGCATCGTCGTCTCGAACAGCATCCTCATCGTCGAGTTCACGCACCGACTCATCGAGGACGGCATGCCCCTGCGCGAAGCCGTGCAGACGTCAACCCGCGTCCGTCTCCGCCCGATCCTGATGACTTCGCTCGCGACCATTTTCGGCCTCCTCCCGATGGCGCTGAAGCTCGGCACCGGCAGCGAAGCCTACGCGCCACTCGCCCGCGCGATCATCGGCGGCCTGCTCACATCCCTCGTCATGACCGTGTTCATCGTCCCTGCCGCATTTCTGATTGTGTATCGCAGGCGCAATGCCGCATCGGGACGCAAGCCGCCCACCCGGCACACCGAAGCGGCGCTGCCCGCAAAGGCTGGCATCGCCATTCTCTGCGCGCTGCTCCTCTGGACGCCGGGCGGCCAGGCTGCGGAAAAACATTCCACCCGACCCGCCGTAAAAATGGCGATCGCACGTCCGGAGACCCCGGAGCTGATCGGTGGTCTGGATTTGAAAACCGCCGAGGCAATCGCCCTGCGTCATGCGCCCGAGATCACCGCAGCTTATCTGAAAGCCCGCGCCGCCAACGAAGTCACGAAGCAGGTCCGCTCGAATTTCTTCCCGCAACTGACCGGCAACATCGCGCTCGTCGGCGCCGGCGACGACATCAGCAAGGTCTTTGGCGGCGACGCGATCACCGGCAAGGATACGCGCATCGGCGCGACCGGCGGACTGAGCAACCCGACCATCCTCAGCCGTGAGTCCAACGGCGTCCTGTTCTCGCAGCTCATCACAGATTTTGGCCGCACCGGCCTCCTCACTTCGGCGGCAAAGCTCGACGCGCTCTCCGAGCAGCAGCGAGCGGAACTCGTGCGGCAGAACGTCGTGCTGCTCGTGGATCAGGCGTTCTTTCACGCGCTGGAGGCCGAGGCGCTACTCCGCGTGGCGCGAGAGACCATTGCCAGCCGCCAGCTCATTGCCGAACGCAGCACCGCGCTGGTGCAGGCCAAGCTCAAGACCGAACTCGATGCGAGCCTCGCGCGCGTGAGCGTCGAGCAGGCACGGCTGCTCCAGTTGCAGGCCGACAACAAACTGCAGGCCGCGCACGCCGAACTCTCCGCCGCCCTCGGCTACAAAAAGCTCCAGCACTTCACACTCATCGAGGAGCATCTGCCGAAATGGCGCGAGGAACCGCTTCCCGCCCTGCTGGCCACCGCATCGCAGAACCGGCCGGAGATCGCCTCCACGCGCCTGCACCGTGACGCCTGGCGAAAGATCGCCGCTGCGGAACAGGCCGCGCGCCTGCCCAAGATCACCCTGCAGGGCGCATTCGGCAGGACGACCACTGGCGACACCCGCGTCCGCGAAACCTATGCCGCCGCGGGTTTCAATGTGGAGGTGCCGCTGCTCGCGGGCGGGCGGCTGAAGGCGCGCGCCACCGAGGCCGGCCTGCGCTCCGAGGCCGAGCAAAAGACACTCGAGGAGGTCGAGGATCGCGTGGCGCGCGATGTGACCCTCGCGTGGCTCAACGTCCGCGCGGGACTGAAGACCATCGCCGTCACGCAAAGCTTGCGCTCCAGCGCACGCGACGCCTACGAACTCGCGAGGGCGCGCTACGAGACCGGCGTGGCATCCATCGTCGAGTTCAGCCAGGCGGAACTCAGCAAGACCGAGGCGGAGCTCCAATACGTGAATGCGACCTACGAATACCAAATCCAGCTCGCAGTGCTCGCCTTCCAGACCGGCACGCTCACACCCGCCACCACCCCGTCGCCCCCGGCTTTGCATGAGCCAGCACCCAAAATGCGCGGCCCCCCCACGCTTCATCCGTAAACGCGTCGGCACCACATCCCATGAAAATGACACCCAGCCCACCGGATCGCATTCCGCTCCCGTTCATCCGCGGCTTCGCACTGCCGGCTCTCGCCATCGCCCTCCTGCTCTTCGGCTGCACCTCTCCAGCACCGCAGCACTCCGTCGGGAATGCGCCGCGAAAGA
Source organism: Chthoniobacteraceae bacterium (assembly GCA_039922035.1). Taxonomy (GTDB): domain Bacteria; phylum Verrucomicrobiota; class Verrucomicrobiia; order Chthoniobacterales; family Chthoniobacteraceae; genus SXWH01. The sequence continues at coordinate 6,615 of JBDSAR010000576.1, read as the reverse complement.
TGTCGCGCGCCGAACAGTGGAAGGCAGCCGGCTGGCTTCAGGTTTTCAGCGAACAGGCGTGGGGGCGAAAGGCCGAAGGTGGCCCCACTTCCTTCGTTTACAGCGAATACAAGGTCCTCACTCCCGGGGGAAAATTTGTGATGCAGGTGGAAAACGGAGGACCCATGGAGGGACCGTCTGTCGTCCGTATGGACCCCGGCAGCTACGTGGTCGTGGCACAGGCTTACAAGCGCGGGACCGTCCGCGTTCCGGTCAGCATTGAGACGGGGACGACAAGCGTGCTGCATCTCGATCAGGCAAACCATGCAGACATTCCGCGACCTTAAGCGGCCCGTATCCCCATGGTTGCGATGTCACTCATAGGTTGGAGCCGAAGATGCAACGCCGAACAACTTGCCATGAAAATCGGAGCCAGGCGCACGACAATGGCAGTCCACCCTCGGCAACTTAACTAATTCACGCAACTGCTGACATGAAACACCTCCTGTTCACGACCATTCTATCTTTCTTACTCGTGTCGCCGAACGGCTCGTCCTCAGGACAAGACATCACAACCGCAGAGCTGGCGCGGCATCTCGGAATATCCACATGGAGAATTCCAAAAGAAAAGCTCCCCGCGACCTATGTGGTGCTTCTGTATCACGTCACCAACGGCGCACTGACAAAAGAATACCGCATCGGAAAATTCACCAAAGCAGGTGATCTGTTGATTTGCACCCAGCGGTTATCCGCTTCGGTGAGTATTTCTGCCAGCGATGGAAATACGATTGTGGCTGCTCGTTCAGCAATTTCGACAATACCGGTATTTACGGTTGACAATAAGTTTGAGGGCGTCGGAGTTCCCCTCCTACTTTGCTATGGAGATGAAAATCAATCTCCCACGATTGAGGGGCGGCACAAAGAAACGACGGACAAGGCTCGTGCTATGAATGTTGCACGCGTTTCGCATGGACTTGCCATTGTTGTTACCGACCCGACCCGCGACAGCCAAAATCCTGCGAAGCAATGAAACCTCCGAGCGCAAAACCGGTGACTTTTTGGGCGCAATCAACGCAGGGATGACGACTCAGGATGGAGAAGGGAACATCGAATGCGAAATGCAACTCACCATGCACGCCCTTCAAGCTGCCACACTTGGATCCTCACCCACGAATCAGCCAACTTTCCAGAATTCACCGATCATAGCCCTGTTGCGCAGGAACCCATAACTGCCACATTCCATGAAAGGGACACTCCACCCGCTTATGCGCGTCCTACTTTATTCCATCCGCATCCTTACCTTGATGCTCGCCAGCGCACTTCTTGTCAATGGCTCCCCAAACACGACACCAAAGTCTCCCGCCAGTGACGCGCCGCATCGGCTGACACGCGCCAAGGCAGCCGGATGGCTGAAGGTCTATTCAGAAGAGGGGCGGGCTAGGGACGATGATGCTCAGGGAGACTTCGTTCATACCGATTACACCGTGCTCACTTCAGAAGGACGGTCTGTCATGCGTGTGAATAATGCAGGCTCCATAGGAAAGCCAGCTATCGTCCTCATGAACTTGGATCGCTATGTGGTGGTGGCGCAGGCTGATGAACGCGGGATAGTCCGGCTTCCGGTGAGCATCAAGACGGGCAGGACAACTGTCTTGCACCTCGATCAAGCAAACGGTGGAGACATTCCGCGATCCTGAGGCGCTCGCTGTCACGCATTGAGTCAGTTGATATTCTTAAAGAACAAAATAGCTGCGCCAGCCACCAAGAAGACCATTTCCATGTTACAAAGCATCAGGCAACTCTACGGGACGAAACTCGGCGCGTCAGACGGCCATATTGGTCACATCAAGGACTTCTATTTCGACGACCGGAAATGGGTTGTTCGCTATGTCGTGGTGGATACTGGAAACTGGATTCCGGGCCGCTTGGTTCTCATTTCTCCCCATGCTTTCGGCAGCCTTTATGCAGACGGTGGCATCCTGCTCGTCAATCTGACGCGTCAGCAAATAGAGAGCAGCCCTCCCATCGAATCGCACAAGCCGGTTTCCCGGCAATTCGAGGAGGATTACTATCGTCATTACGGCTGGCCATCCTATTGGCACGGAGGAGAGGTGTGGGGAGTCGGAGGTTTTCCAGTGGCACCCCCGTTTGCTCCGCCGAGTTCGCAAACAATGGCCGATGGCAAAGGCGATGGGAATGAAGCCCCTCATTTGCGGAGCACGCAGACTCTCGGCGGTTACCAAATTCAGAACGTGGAGGGAACGATTGGCCAGGTAGTTGATTTTATGATGGACGACAAAAGCTGGGTGATTCGTGAGATCGTCGTGGAGACCGGGCATTGGCTTTCCAAAAAGAAAATCGTGATGCCCGCCAATCATATCGGGCGGATCAGTTACGATGAATCAAAGCTGTTCGTGGACGTCACCAACGATGCCATCCAGCAAGGAGCCGAATACCAAATTCCTCCGCTCGGTGCCGGGTATCACGATACGCGGGGCTTCGATGACTGAAAGGTCAGAGCATGACCCAGCCATCACCTGTAGCGGCTGATAAGCCGCCGGACATCACTTCGGTGCTGCTTCCCGAGACGCTCGCGATGCTCAAGGTGAATCCCGAGACAGGTCTCACGGGTGCTGACGTGGACACCCGCCGGAAGGAGCATGGCTACAACGAAGTGGCCGAGGAAAAAGCGCATCCCATCGTCAGGTTCCTCGGGAAATTCTGGGGCGTGTCAGCGTGGATGCTGGAACTGATCATGGTTCTGTCGGCTGTCCTCGGAAAGTACTCGGACCTCGCCGTAGTGAGCGCGCTGCTTGTCGTCAATGCTGTGCTGGGCTTCATGCAGGAACGCCGGGCCGCCGGCGTCGTGGAGGCGCTGCGGCGACGCCTGCAGGTGAGCGCTCGCGTCTTGCGTGATGGAAACTGGCATCCCATTCCCGCCCGCGAACTGGTTCCCGGCGACATCATCCGAGTGCGTCCCGGTGACATCGTTCCCGCTGACGTGAAACTTCTGACCGGAGCATTGAGCGTCGATCAGTCGGCTCTCACCGGCGAATCGAAGGACGCGGACAAGGCGTCCGGGGATGTGCTGTCTTCGGGGTCTGTGGTCCGCCGCGGGGAAGGCAACGGCGTGGTGATGCTGATCGGAGCGAAGACTTACTTTGGCCGCACCACGGAACTCGTGCAGACGGCGCGCCCGAAACTGCACATCGAAGCCGTGGTGGCAAAGGTCGTGCGCTGGCTCTTTGTCATCGTCGGCGGACTGTTGGTTGTGGTGATCGTGCTTTCCCTGATCCGCGGCACGCCACTGGTCGAAATGGTTCCGCTCATGCTCGTGCTGTTGATGAGTGCAGTGCCCGTTGCGCTCCCGGTCATGTTCACCGTCAGCATGGCTTTCGGATCGAGGGAATTGGCAAAGCGCGGCGTGCTGGTGACCCGTCTCAGCGCCGCAGAGGATGCGGCAACGATGGATGTTCTCTGCGTGGACAAGACCGGCACGATCACGATGAATCAGCTTGCCGTCACCGGCGTGATTCCGTGGGAACAAGCGACGGAATCCGAAGTGCTGATCGCCGGCGCGCTCGCGTCCCAAGCGGCCAACCAGGATCCGATCGATCTGGCATTCCTCGCCGCGGCGACAGCGCATCATGTCTTCGACGGTGCGGCTGCGGTTACCCTACTTTCGTTTGCGCCATTCGATGCGAAGAACCGGCGCACGGAAGCTGTGATCGAACAGAACGGGAAGCGGCTGCGCGTGATGAAAGGTGCGGTGCGAACCATCGCGCAGGTCTGCGGACTTCAGCCCCCGGCGATCGAAGCGCTGGGTGAGCGCATCAAAGACTCCGCACTGAAGGGATACAGGACGCTAGCGGTGGCACGCGGCTCCGAAACAGGCACCCCTGGACTGGTTGGCTTGGTAACTTTGTATGATCTGCCCCGGCCAGACGCCAAACAACTCATTGCCGAACTTAGGGAGTTGGGCGTCACAGTGAAAATGCTCACCGGCGCCGGGCTGGCCGTGGCAACTGAAATTGGGAATGGAGTCGGGTTGCACAACATCCGGCGCGTGGCGGATATAGAGGCGGCCAGCACCCAGTCCGGAAATGAGGCGGTTGACCTTCTGGCAGGAATCGACGGACTCGCGGCGGTCTATCCAGAAGACAAATACATCGTGGTGCAGCACCTGCAGGCGGCCGGACACGTGACCGGCATGACGGGCGACGGCGTTAACGATGCGCCTGCCCTGCGACAGGCGGAAGTGGGCATCGCCGTCAGCATAGCAACCGATGTCGCAAAGGGTGCCGCCAGCGTCGTCCTCACTGAACCGGGGCTGACGAATATCGTGGCGTTGGTCGAGCAGGGACGGACGATCTACCAGCGCATCCTCACATGGATCATCAACAAGATCAGCCGGACCATCCTGAAGGCGGCCTTTGTGGCCATCGCGTTCGTGATCACCGGGAAGTTCGTCGTCTCGGCGTTCGCGATGCTGCTGCTCGTATTCATGACGGACTTCGCAAAGATCGCCCTCGCTACCGACCATGTTCGATCTTCCAAGAAACCGGAGACATGGAATATCGGCGGTTTCATTGCCGTCTCCGTAGTGCTGGGCGCTGCGATGGTCGCGGAATCGCTCCTCCTCCTGTGGTTCGGCTGGTCGCGCTTCGGGCTCTCCACGAACAACACCGCCCTCTACACATTCAGTTTCCTGACGCTCCTCTACTTCGCCGTGTTCTCAATCATCTCCGCGCGTGAGCGCCGCTGGTTCTGGAGAACGCTGCCGAGCAAGACCCTCGTGATCGCTCTCGTCGCGGATGCACTCATGGGCACCGCCCTGACGTTCGCGGGGCTCCCGGACCTTGCGCCTTTGCCGTGGTGGCAGACGATCGCCATTTTTGGCTACGCGATGTTCTCCTGCCTCGTCGTGAATGACACACTGAAAGTCGCAATGCTCAAATGGCGCGCCGCATAGGGTATCGGTATCTCACTCACACTGAAATGCCGGATCGCGGTTATCAAAACTTCAGCGTGGCGGCAATCTGCACAAAATCACTGCCGGGCGCGGGACCGGTGCGATTCGTGAAGCTGCCCGGGAAGAAGTGCGCGTAAGCGAGATCGAGTTCAAATCGCTCGCACACCTGCCAGATGACGCGCGCATCGGTCTCCTGGCCGACATAGCTGCCGCTGCGACCGGTCGAATCACGGCGATTTGCGCGCACCCACGAGTCGGTGTCGCTCGCGAGCCAGACGGCGCGGTGGATGACTTCGCACTTCACGCCCTTCGCCGGCCGGATGCTCAGATGCAGAGCGGGGCTGATCATGTTCTGCCATGAGAAGTAGCCCGAATAGCCGTAGAAAGAGAACGTGTCTCCGAAGAGCGGATCGAAGCGCTCGTCGGTTCCGTCCTTCGGATTCCGATCGCCAGAGGCGTAGTTGAACCACAGTCCGAGCCGCGGCTTCCATTCCGCATCCCAAGTGTAGCCCGTTTCCAAGTGCGCCGCGCCTGCGCGATGGTCGAGCTTTCCGACGCTCCCCAGTTGTCCCGCGAGATCCACATCGTAGTCCCACGCGGAACGCCGGCCCCATTGGCCGAAGGCGTGAAATCCGAAGGTGTGAAGGTTTTTCCGCAACGACGGATCGATCTCCCGACGCTGATCGAGCCAGAGCCAGTAGGGCTCCAGCACGAGGTGCGGCGAGATCTGGCGCAAGTAGGCGGTGACACCGTAGAGCGTGGATTTGGCGCTGGAGTGATCCAAGGCATCCACGTTGCGATCCACGGGCCGCATCGCGAAGGCATCCACTTCCCACGGCGCATTCGCGTCGCCGAGGCGCAGGCGGAGGCCGTCGTATGCCGCCAGCGCATTGCGATTGCGCGTGCGCTCGACGAGGCGGCGATCGATCGAGTCAAACGACATGCGGCCGAGACTCAGGCTCAGCGGCGCATTGCCGAATGCGTGATCGAAATGCAACTGTGCGTAGCCTTGCAGCAGCTCGGCGTGATCCTCGATGTTTCCATTCGAGGCGCGGTCGCTGAGGAAGCGCCGGGAGTCCTCAAACTCGACGGCGAAGCGCAGCGGATCGAGCGCGTGCCGAATGCCAAGATAGACGAGGTTCCGCGTCACCAGCGCATCGTCCGTGGTCAGCTTGAGCGTGGTGTAGTCGCGCGAACGATCCTCGTAGCGCGTGCGCGACTCGATGCCGACTTCAAGCCAGTTCCAGTCCTTCAGCGAAGCCCGCCCGGAGGGGCCTGCTTCCTCGCCGAGTGGGTGGACGTAATCCGGTTTCTCAGAAACACGGTTCACTCCGACGCTGCGCGAAGTTGCGGAGTTGAATCGTCCGTCGCGCTCGTCGGCGAGGGGGGCCTTGGTCGGTGTGTCGGCACAGGCGGCCATCGCAAGGCCGATCAAAGCGAGAAAGACGGGGGTTTTGAAGCGATGGCGCATCGTTTTTCGGTCTTATCGCGCGGCTCTGTTCAGGCTGGCAATGTGGAATTCCAACGAGGCCTTGTTTATCGCTGTGAATCCGGCAATTCCTGTGGTCCCGCACGTGCGAGCGGTTCCGAGGGAAGCCGCGAGGTCGTCACAGTTGACGCATTTTCGCAAGTTTCGTCGCAGATGTTGCGAAAATGCCACTGTT
>JBDSAR010000575.1:0-12378 GCA_039922035.1 Chthoniobacteraceae bacterium | reverse complement strand
GTGAAGTTCATGACGGACGGCATCCTGCTCGCGGAGATCCAGGGCGACCCGATGCTGCGCGCGTATTCGATCCTCATCGTGGACGAGGCGCACGAGCGTTCGCTGAACATTGATTTTCTCCTCGGCCATCTGCGCGGGCTGCTGAAGCGGCGGCCTGACCTGCAAGTAATGATCACATCGGCGACGATTGACACTCAGGCATTCTCAGCGGCGTTTGAAAATGCACCGATCATCGAGGCGAGCGGGCGGCTCTTTCCCGTCGAAGTGCGCTACAAGGACATCGCGGACGCTGAGGGTGAAGGGCTCGTGGAAGATGTGGTGACAGCAGTGGAAGAGGCATTCATCGAGTCGAATGACGGCGACGTGCTCGTCTTCCTCGCGACGGAGCGCGACATCCGCGACACTTGCGATGCGCTCGAAGGAGCGCTCGGCAGCAGCTACGAGGTGCTCGGGCTTTTCGGTCGCATGGCGTCGGCGGATCAGCAGCGGATCTTTTCGCCGGGGCCGCGGCGGCGCGTGATCGTCTCCACGAATGTCGCGGAGACTTCGCTCACGATTCCGCGCATCCGTTACGTGATTGATTCCGGTCTCGCGCGCATCAGCCGCTACAATCCGCGCACGCGCACGAAGCGCCTGCCCGTGGAACCGGTCGCGCAGAGCAGCGCGAATCAGCGCGCCGGCCGTGCGGGGCGTGTGCAGGATGGCATCTGCGTGCGGCTCTACGCGCAGGAGGATTTTGCGGCGCGACCGCAATTCACGCAGCCGGAGATCCAGCGGGCGAATCTCGCGGAGGTGATTTTGCGGATGAAGGCATTCCGCCTCGGCGACGTGGAGACGTTTCCATTTCTGCATCCGCCGTCGAACGCCGCGATCCAGGCCGGCTACACGTTGCTGCACGAACTCGGCGCGCTGAACGACGAGCACGCGATGATGCCGCTCGGCCACGATATCGCGCGGCTGCCGATCGATCCCACGCTCGGGCGCATGATGCTTCAGGCCGAAAGGGAAGGCGTGCTCCCCGAGGTGCTCGTCATCGCCGCAGGGCTGAGCATTCCCGATCCGCGCGAGCGCCCCGAGGATGCGAAGGAAGCCGCCGCATCCGCGCATCGCGCGATGGCCGACCCGGAGTCAGACTTCCTCACGCTGCTGCGCATCTGGCGCGCGATGCCGCCTGCAGAAAGCCGGAACGCGCTGCGCAAATGGGCGAAGGGGAATTTTTACAACGCCAGCCGTCTGCGCGAGTGGCGCGACCTGCACCGGCAGCTCGCCGACGCGATGGACGTGAAAGCGACGCTGCCCGATCGCGACCCGCACTATTCTGCGATTCACCGCTCGGTGCTCACCGGCCTGCTTGGCCACGTCGCGCTGCGCGAGGAGCGCAATACCTACAAGGCGACCGGCAACCGGCTCACGACGATCTTCCCCGGCTCGGGCCTTTTCGTGCGCGGGAAAAAACCGGCGACAGGTGCGCGGAAAGCGCCGGAGGAAAAGGGCAAGGCACCGTCGCAACCGCAGTGGATCATGGCCGCGGAGATCGTGGAGACCTCCGCGCTCTACGCGCGCACCACCGCGCGCATCCTGCCCGAGTGGATCGCGGAACTCGGCGCGCATCTCTGCTCGCAGCGCTACGGCGATCCGTACTGGGATGCCAAGGCGGGCCGCGTCCTCGCGACGGAGCGCACGCTGCTCGGCGGACTCGAGGTCGCGCGCAAGCTCACGGACTACGGGCGGATCGAGCCGAAGGAAGCCACCGAGATTTTCATCCGCGGCGCGCTCATCGCGGCCGAGACGCCGATCCAACTCCGCTTCTTTTCGGAGAATCAGAAACTGCGCGTCAAGATGGAGACCGCACTCACCCGCGTGCGAAACCACCGCGCTCTCGTGCTCGACGAGATGCTCTACCGCTTTTACGCCGGGCGCATCGAGGGCGTGTCCTCGCTGCACGATCTCCAGCGCATCGTGAAAGCGCGCCTCGCGACGGAGCCAGACTTTCTCTGCGCGACCGAAACGGACTTGCTCGGCGACTCCGGCGCGGACTACGACCGTGACGCATTTCCGGAGCAGGTCCGCCTCGCGAACACCGTCCTGCCGCTCTCCTACCAATACAACCCCGGCCACGAACATGACGGCGTGACCGTCAATGTCCCGCTGCCCGTCGCGCGCGCGCTCACCGCAGGGCAGTTGCAGTGGATGGTGCCCGGCATGAGAGCCGATCAGATCAGCACGCTGTTGCGCGCACTTCCGAAAGCGATCCGCAAAACTTTGCAGCCGCTGGAGCCAAAAGTACGCGAGATCGCCGCGGCCTTTGATCCCGGAAAAGACGATTTCCTCACCGCACTCGCCGCGCACATCCAGCGGACGTACCGCGCCGCGCTGAAGGCCGATGACTGGCCTCCAGGCAGCCTGCCCGCGCACCTCATGCCGCGCATTCACATCGTGGACGACCGCAAGCGCGTCATCGCCTCGGGCCGCGATCTCTCGGTGCTGCATGACGAAATCGGCGACGCGCGCACGCCCGCATGGGACCGTGCCGTGCGCGAATGGGAGCGTCCCCTCGGCAAGTCGTGGAGCTTCGGTGATCTGCCGGAAAAGATCACCATCGAGACCATCGCCGGCATTCCGCACCATGCATGGCCGTCGCTCGTGTTCACGGAAGCGGGCGCATCCATCCGTCTCTGCCACTCGCGCGAGGAGGCGGAGCAACTCTCCATCCCCGCTGTTCGCCGCCTCGCGGAGATCGCCGCGGAGAAAGACCTCGCGTGGCTCGCACGCGAATTCCGCCAGCTCGGCCTCGCACCGGCACGCGCCGCGAGCCCGGCAAATCTCCGCGACGCATTCACCGTCGCCACGGCAAAGCTCGTCGGCACCGCAACGCCATGGGGCACGCCCGAGACACTTTCGCGCGGAGCCATTGCGATGATCACGGATCACGCGCTGCGCCTGTTCCCCGCCCTGCCGCTCACCGAGGCCCGCTTCCGTGCATTGCTCGCAAACTTCCACCGCGACCTGCCAGCGCTCGCGCAGAAGGTGGGCGACGGCATCGCCCAGATTGTCGCGCTCCGGTACGGCATCGTCACCTCGCTGCGCCGGTATCCCGGCCTCGACGCCGACCTCGCCCGCCTCCTCCCAACCGACTTCCCAGCCGGTCTTCCGTTCACGCAGTATGCCCACATCCCCCGCTATCTCCGCGCGATGCAGCTCCGTGCCGAACGCGCCACCCTCGCTCCCGCGAAGGACGCCGAGAAAGCACGCCAGCTCCTGCCTTTCTCCGGCTGGGAAAGGCGCGTGGCTCCGGCGAAGCACCGCGAGTTCCGCTGGATGCTGGAGGAATTCCGCGTGTCCCTTTTCGCCCAGGAACTCGGCACACCGACGCCTGTCTCCGCCCAGCGCCTCGCCACGCTGGGCGGCCTTTGACAATGGGTTGCCACCAAGCAGCAGCGTTTTCCGGCGAGCCAGGCACTCTGCCCGCCGCGTGAAAAGCGGCCCGGGATGCCGAGCCGTTTGCTTTCGGTCGTACCGATCGTCTTGGAAAAATCGCCGCCGCGGCGGAATGTTTCGCCAACGCAGTCAGTGCGCCTCTGATTTTTGCGGACCTGGCTGCTTCTTGGATTTCGACCACTCCAGGTGCCCCGTGGTGGCAAGCATTCCTGTCGCGACCAAGACGCCAATGAGGGCAAAGAGGATCACGCACCGCTTTTCGCGGGCGTCATGGAGAACGATCCTTGATGTTACGACCGCCCCCACCGCCGCGGCCACCGCCACCCACAGGTGGCTGGCGAAAACGGACTCGGGCACGATCATGTGGCAGAGATGCCCGGCATACACGGAGACGAGGAATATCTCGATGTACTCCACCATGCCCTGCACGTGCGCGATCATCTTGAGGCTGCGATCCGAGCTTGCCGCGATCTCCGCCTGCTGACGGACGCTCTGGGCGGCATGCCGCTCCGCGTAGAAGCTGCTGATCTCGCCGATGGCCGTGCGGACTGTCGCACCAGCTTCGTCGAGACCGAGTCCTTCGCGATAGAGGACGTAGGCATGATGCAGCGCCTGCCGTACGCTGACCTGCGAGAACTGCCCTCCGACGCCGAACTCCAGCATCGACTGCCGGAGCGATTCGAATTCCGCCATCCTGCTGGCGACCTTGTTGCGGACGATGCCCGCGGCGATGCCCGCAAAGCGGTTCAGCACCCACCGCTGGATCATCGCAAGGAGGTAGGGCACAAAATACTTGTCGCGCACAATCCGGAGCCGCTGCTCATTGAATGCGAACTCGTCCTCGCCCGGCTCCGCCGGTTGGTCGGCAACCAGGTGCGCGGAGCCGAGCAGGCACGCTGCGGCCCAGTGCTTGCGGTTGAGCACTCGCGCCGTGATCGAGAGCGTGCCGAGCCCGGCACCTGCGTGGGTCGGCTCCTCGACCTGTGCGAGTGCCGATATCAGTGGCGCGAGTGCCGCGCGACTTGCCGCATCGCCGAAGTCGAATTCTTTCCCGAGACGGCCAACCGTGTACACGGCCATTTCCTGCTGCGGCTCGTACCACTCGAATTCAGGTTTTTCGTGCAGCGGCCTGAGAGCGTGCCCGGCAAATTCGTGGAGCGTGAAGTGCGTGCCTGGGCAGCCGAGCCGCTCGGCGATCGGGAGCGTTCCGGATTGTTCCGCATCGAGCGGCGGCGTCGCCCGCATGATCTCCGTGCGCCGGTCTTTCGGGATTTCCGCCCAGCGTGCGGGATCATCGTGCGGGTGGCGCTTCCGCAGGCGCGCGGTGTGCCGCTGGAATTGTGCGAGCCGGTAGTTGAATGCCTGCGCATCCGCCGCGCTGAGCGGGAAGGAGCCCGGAGCAAGCGTGATCGAAAGCACGCCGACGCCTTGCGGTGTGAGGAAAAGCTCCACGCCTGCGCCGTTCGCCGGACCGCAGGAAATTTTCGCCCCCTGCTCATCGAGGAGCAGATCGATGTCGGCAAAGCACGCATCTTCCACCACGGCGGCGAGGCCCAGGGTGATGCAGCCGCGACCGTCCCCGGCAGCGTGGAGCCAGTCACGTGCGTGCGGCAGGAGTTCGTCACGGTACGCATGCGAGGCGCTGCCCTCCGGCTCCCACATCGGGACCAGTCGCCCTTTGCGCGTGGTGAAAATGTGCGACTGGAGCGCCGTAGCGACCGCCTGATGGGTGCCGAGCGCGAAGTAAAACGGCCAGAGGAAGCGGGTGGCAAAGTCTGCCAACAGGAGCGGTCCGGTTTCGGAGTGCTGGGTGGATTCCATGCTGGTCAGTTCTTGACGGGTGCTGTGAACGCTTCCGCAGGGACGCCAAACGGAACATGCTCGTCCAGCTGAATTCCGAGAAGCCCCGGTGCGACGCTCAGCGGGACTACCTTGCCTTCGCGCCACACTCTCAGCGTGCGGCGGTTGGGCCCAGGTGCTCCGATCTGTTCCCGCAGAGTCTTGAGATCGGGAACGGCATGGCCCTCATAGGTCAGAAGCAGGTCGCCCACCTTGAGTCCGACGCGTGCCGCCTCGCCGTCGGGCATCACCTTGTCCACGAAAATGCGCATCTGCACGGGCTTGTCCTGCGCATCGAGGTAGAACGAGCGTGCGATCTCATTCTTCTCATTGTACTCCCGGACGAGCTTTGCGATCCCGGACGATTCTGCGAACCCGGTCGCGACATCATGCGTGCGACGGCCGCCCTTGTCGTAGGTGACCACGCGCTCATTGAAGCCCACCTTCGAGCGCGCAGGGCTGCCGTCCGCCGCGAGCCATCTCGTGCGGACGATGCGCCCCTTCCCATCCTTTTCCATCCGGACAAAAGAGCTGCCGTCACCGTCATTGCCGGCCGCACCGTCAGCCGCGAGGTAGCGGACCGCGATGAGATCGTTGGCTGAGTCGTAGTGAAAAATCGCCGTCGCAAATGGCCGCGACGGATCGGCGTTCGTGAGCGTGATTTCGTGTTCCTCTCCGACTCCACTCCAGACGAATTTTTGCTCGTTGTAGCCATCCCGATCGGCGGCCGGCTGGCCCGCCGTATCGAAGCATCGGATGCGAAGAGTGCGCCCCTTTTCGTCATCCTCAGTCTGCCGGAGCGAATAGCCGTCGGGCCCCTTGGCCGGCTTGCCGTTGGAATCGAGGAACTGATCCTCGACCAGCGTGCCTCGCACATTCGTCCGTTGCCTGCGCTGGGCATAACTTTTCGCCGGATCGTAGCCGGATGAGATCGTTTCCTTCTCCTTGCCCACCGTGCCGTAGGTGTAGCGCATCTCGCTGAATAGAGCGGTGCCCCGGGCCTGCTTTCCGGAGGCGTCCAGCCAGACCATCCGCGATGCGCGGCCCTGGGTGTCAAATTCGGACCGCATCGAGGCCCAGCCGCTCGGGCCGCCGGTGGGTTTGCCGTTCGCATCGAAGTAATCGTCATTCGTCACATCCCCGGCGACATTGTAGCGTGTGATGTTGACGACGAAAGGCACCGTCGGCGGGAACCCGGTCCAGCGCTTCGTCCTCGCCCGCCCCTCTGTGTCGTATTCGACGTAAAAATCCGTATAGCCATCACTGACGCGGAAAGGCAGCCCGGAAGCATCGAGATAGGCCAAATGGATCAACCGTCCTGCGGCGTCATATTGATACCGCTGGAGGGGCGCGACTGTCTTTGTGGATGCCGGTGCGCCCGCGGCGTTGAAGATGGCACGCTCGGTGGTTCGGCCGGCAGGGTCGAGTTTCATCACGATGAGCGCGTAGCCGAGAGCCGGGTCGGTGTCCTCATAGCGCCTCTCGATGACGCGTCCCGATTCATCGTGGACCACGCGCGTCCGCAGTCCGCCGTCCTTGGAGCGCGTGGGATTCATGTCGGCGTCGAAATAGGACTCCGTCTCCAACTGACCACGCGCGTTGTAGGTCATTCGCTTCAAAGCGTAGCCTTCCTTGCAGGTTGCCGGGCTGCCCTCGGCGTCGAAATAGCTCTCCACGCTGACCCGACCCTTCGCATCGTTGGTGAAACGGACTCGCGCAGCCCCGAGGGCATTTGAGGTCGGCTTTCCATCGGCATCGAAATACCGGCTCTCAATGAGATGGCTGCCCGAGTCGTAGCGATAGAGCCCCGTGGCGAATGGCCTCGAGGGATCAACGTTCGTGAGAGTGACGTCGTGTTCTTCTCCGGCACCGCTCCAGACGAACTTTCGCTCACTGTATCCCTCCGCATCGCCAGTCGGCTGGCCGGCCGCATCGAAGCATCGGACGCGAAGGTTGCGCCCCTTGTCATCGTCCTCGGTCTGCCGGAGCGAATAGCCGTCCGGCCCCTTGGCCGGCTTGCCTTCGGAATCGAGAAATTGATCCTCAACCAGCGTTCCACGCACATTCGCCCGTTGCCTGCGCTGGGCATAACCTCTGGCCGGATCGTAGCCGGACGAGAACGTCTCCTTTTCCTTGCCCACCGTACCGTAGGTGTAGCGCACCTCGCTGAACATCGCCGTGCCACGGTCCTGCTTTCCTGCGGGATCGAGCCAGACCAGCCTCACCGTCCGCCCTTGCGCGTCCAGTTCACCCCGCATCGAGGCCCAGCCGCTCGGGCCGCGGGCGGGCTTGGCGTTTGCATCTAAGTAATCATCATCCGTGATTTCCCCGGCGGCATTGTAGCGGGATAGGTTGATGGCGAATGGCAACTGCTTTGGAAACCCGGTCCAGCGCCGCATCTTCACCAACCCCTCGTCGTCATACTCGATCGACAAATCCGTGTAGCCGTCACCGATGTGGAATGGCGCGCCGGAAGCATCAAGGTAGGCCACATGGGTCAATTTTCCTTTGGGATCATACTCGTACCGCTGCCGCGGGACATCGGTCTTCGTGGAGGCTGGAGCGCCGGCTGCATCGAAGATGGCACGTTCAAGGGTACGCCCCGAGGAAGGATCGAGCTTCATTACGATGAGGTTAAAGCCACGGGCCGGATCGGCACCCTCCAGACGCTTCTCAACCGTGTGTCCGGATTCGTCGCGGATCAAGCGCGTCCGCTGCACGCCGTCTTTCGAGCGTGTGGGATTCATGTCAGCGTCGAAATAGGACTCGGTGTCCAACTGCCCGCGCGCATCGTAGGTCATTCGCTTCAAAGCATAGCCGTCCTTGCAGTTAGTGGGGCGTTCTTCGGTGTCGAAGTAGCTCTCCTCGCTGACGCGCCCTCTCGCGTCGTGGGAAAAACCGACTCGCGCCGCACCAACTGCATTGGGAGTCGGCTTTCCGTCGGCATCGAAATACCGCCGTTCGATGAGCCGGCCGCGCTCGTCGAGTGTTTCCCTGTAACTCGCGAAAATGAAACCCTCGCGGGATGGTTTTCCATCCTTCGCAAAGGAGCGCATCTCGATGCGCCGGTCGCGCGTGTCATAGCCGTATTCGCGCGCAGCGACACCCTCCGGCCCGGCCGCGGGTTTTCCGTCTGCATCGAACCAACTCTCCCGCGTCAGGTTCCCGCGCGGGTCGTAGGCTTCGCGAAAAATCGTGTGGCTCTTGCTGCTTCGGAGCAGGTTGCCCTCGCCGTCCAGAAAAGTGCTTTCGATCCGTCGCCCCGCGTCATCGTAGGTCGTTCGCTTCTTGCTCACGCGGCCATCCCCGTGATGAAGGGTCAGCATCGCGATTTTTCCGAACCGCCCGTAAACGCGATCGAGCACTGGCACGAGGTCGGGGACACATGTCGGCAGGCCATCCACGCCGAACGCGCGCGTGCAAACAAGCCGTGTGCGATTGTGAGGATCATACTCATACTCGATCCGGTGGTCATTGGATGGCGTGCTGGTCGGTTTGAAGCCTCCGCCCGCGAATGCAAAATAGGTCGTTGATGTTGGATTGCCGAGAATGTCATAGGCCCGGGTGTACCGCGAGTAGCCGTCCGGACTCATCACGGCGTCGGCGCTCAGTTCCTCGCCGCCCACATCAAAGCGGCGCACGCGGGACGTCGCCGATGCCGAAACTTTGCTGCCGGGGGCAGCAGCAGGCAGTGCGGAGTCCGCAGCCTTCGCGGTGGGCTCCGGAGTTTTTGCAGCGGCATCCGTGCGGCTCGATTCCGGTGAGGCAGGACCCCGCGCACCCGCGTTAGTGAGTGCGCCCAAATTGCCTGCGGACCAGAATGTCTCCTCGACGAGGTTTGCGCCGTCATACCGCCGCGTCACTCTTGAGGCGTTGTTCGGGCCGCTGGTGCTCTTTTCATCGGCGTCGAGATAAGTCCTCTCCGTCCAGTCAAAGCGATTGATCGGATCGCGGAAGTTCCATCGGGTGATCGCGTAGCCCTCATTGTGCCGCGTCGGCCTTCCGTCCGTCCCAAAGTAGCTCGTTTGCACAAGTTTCAGGTCATCCCACTGCCTGTCCGCCCAGAAGACACCGTTCGTATCGGGCGTCGGCATTCCTGTGGCGTCAAAACCGGCGCTCGTGATCTGCCGTCCCCGCTCGTCGAACTGCCGCAGCATCGCGGAATAGCCTTCGTTGACGATCGTCGGCTTTCCATCCGCGTCGAAATACTGCGTCCACCATTGGTTGCCGAATGCATCGCAAGAATACGTCACCGCAGCATGGCCCGAGCGGGTCAGGACCGGATTGCCCTCAGTGTCGAAATAATGGATGCCGATCCTGCATCCGTTCGCGTCATGCTCGGCGGTGTAGCGGGCGTATCCCCCGCTGTCTTCGGTGACGAAATTGGCCGGCCGATCCTGAGTGTCGAAATAAGCGACCTCGGTCTCAAAACCGTGCGCATCAAATGTCATGCGGCGCAGGTGAATGCCATTGCTGTCCGTCGCAGGCTTTCCGCTGGCGTCAAAGAGACGGCGCTCGACGATGTTTCCGAAGGAGTCGCGTTTCCGCTGCATCTCACAGGTGCCGTCGTCCGGGTCGAAGGGATTGCCATCCAAATCCAGATGGCGCGTGCGACTGACGAATCCGCGTGCGTCGAATTCAAACTCGAACGTCGTCCACCCGTTCTTGTGCCAGCCCGGCTTGCCGTCCGGCCCGAGCGCCGTCCGCCGGACCTCGTGGCCGACAGCATCGCGTTCGCGACGGAACCCGAAGCACCGGTACCCATCCGGACGCGGCTGCCCCATGCCGTCGTTGAACCGCTCTTCGAGCACCCAGCCCTGCGGGTCGAAGATGAGTTTGACATGGGACGCACCCGATGGTGCCTGCGCCTGCACGGAACCGTTTGCTCGGAAAACTCCAGTGATCGATCCATCGCCCGCGGGTCGCTCGTATTCGAAGCGCCACACCTCGTTGCCGTAGATGTTTCGCCCGGACTCGCTCCGCAGCGCCCGCCCATCGTGGCTGTAGTTGATCGTTACGACCCTCTGGGCGGGGCTGTCGTCTTCGCGTCCGCTGAAGATCCAACTTCCGAACGTGTCGGTCTTGCTCAGTTGCCCCAGGCCGTTGATGTGCTCGATCCGCGCGAGGCGACCGAGCCAGCCGCGGCGGGTGAAACGCAAGGAGTTTGGGCGATGCTGCACCTCGCTTTGGGTGAGTTTGCCGAAACCACGCGGTCCGTCGCGATGTCGCTCGAAGTCGTCGTAATATTCCACCCACGCGCGCACAAAGAGCACGTGCCAGATGCCGGCACCGATGAGGAACACCCCCGTCGCCACCGCAATCCCCCGCAACAATGCACGTCGCTGGCGTCGGCGCTCAGCGTCGGGCATCGCCTTATCGATCCATGCCGGCTCGAAAACCGCGGCGTAGATGCGATTGCGGACTTCGAGGCGTCCATCAGCAGGTCGCACGATGCCCGCCAGCCGCAGGTCGCTCACGAGCGGGTTCGCGTCATCGTTCGGCACCGCACGGCCCTTGCGGATGGCGCGGTAAAGCTCCAGCAGCCCCACGAGGTCGCCGGTTCCGCGCAGCATCCGGTCGCGAACGAAGAGCAGATTGTCATCGCGGTCCCGTGCCGAGGACGCAAGGAAGAGTTCCTCGCAGTGCCGGTCCACATCCGCAGCGCTGCGCGCGGAGCAGTCCTCGGCCACCGCGCGGCAGAGGCGCTGCGTGAGATAGGGATGGCCGCCCGTCCAGTGCAGCACGCGGGCGAGGATCTGCTCCGCCGCATCGCCGGAGCAGTCAAAGCCGGCCTTCAGGGTGGCCGCCTCGCCCGCGGTAAAATCGCGCAGCTCAATGCGCGTCCCGATGTTGAACGGGGTGACGCGCGAGTCCTTGATGAGGTCCGACGGCGACGCGACGCCGAGCAGGCAGAAAGTCACACGCTCGAATTCCGGGTCGCGTGCGCGGCGGTTGTAGCATTCCCGGATGCCGGCAAAAAATTCGTCGGTGCCGAGACGCGCGAGTTTCCGCACGTAGTCAATTTCATCCACCATGATGACGAGCCGCCGGGTCGTGGCCGGCAGGACGATGTCTCGCAGCGCATTCATCAGCCGCTGCATCGGTGCGAGCGCGGCGCGTTCGGTCCAGTGTTTCTCGAGCGCTTCGAGGACTTGCAGGCCCTGACGGCCGAGCTGTTCGCCGAGGTGATCGAGCATCCCGAAGTACCACTGCTCGGCATTGCCGCTCTCGCCGAGGGCATTGAGATCGATGATCGTCACAAGCGTCCCCTCGGCCCGCAGTACGGAGGCGGCGCGCGACATCAGGGAAGACTTTCCAAACTGCCGCGTGTCCAGCACGTAGCAGAACTCGCCGCGGCGCAGCGCATCGAGCAGGTCGCGGTCGGCTTGGCGCTCGACATAGCACGGCGCGTCGCTGGCGAGGGTGCCGCCGACTTTGAAGAAGGAATCGTTCATCCCAGATGGCGCCGCAGGAAGCGCCCGTAGAGTTCGCTGCGCCAGCGTGCCTCGCCGGGAGAATCGCCCGCCAGCACACCGATCTCGCGCAGGATGTAAAAGGCATTCGCATCGCCACAGGGCCGGCTGGCGAGGATGTCGCGGACCACATTTGTCAGCGATGCGTCGCGGCAGACTTGCACGAGGACGCGCTTGAGCTGGTCGCCGAATGGCCCGTCCTCCTGCGCGGCGACCGCCTCGAGCATTGAGATGCCGAGCTGGCGGTCGGCCATCTCCCTCAGGCCGCGCCGGACAAGGAAAGGCTGGCCGCCCGTGAGCCGGTGAAAGCGCTCGGCCTCACCGTGGGAATGCAGCGGCCCGCCGTAGCGGCGGTTCAGGTCGGCCACTTCCTCAATGGTGAATGCGCGCAGCATGAACCGCGTGCCGATGTTGAAAGGCGACTGGTTGAGATCCTTGATGAATAAGTCGGCCTCAGTCGCATAGACGATCGCGAGCGTCAGTTTCCGCCACGGGCCGTCAGGCTCGAGGGCACGCGCATTGTACCAAGTCCGGAAAAGGCCGAAGACCTCGCCGGAAAATTCGCACGGAAAAATGCGATCCGCCTCGTCCATCGCCCAGAGCAGCGGCGTGTCGGACTGTTCGAGCA
>JBDSAR010000574.1:0-5522 GCA_039922035.1 Chthoniobacteraceae bacterium | reverse complement strand
GAGAGGTCGCGCGATTCGAGCCGGCGCATGTAGCGCAGCATTTCGTGCTCGGTGTGGTGCGAATTGAAAACCGGGTGCGCGAGCAGCGCGCCGTTGCGCTGGTGTGCGGCGGGGATGCCAGCCGCCGTCGAGTGCGCGAGTGCCTCCACATCCACGTCGTGCGAGTGGCCGAAGTTGAATGCGGTCAGCAGGTTTTCGAGGTCTTCGGCAGTCGTGGTTTCGTCGAGCGAGATGGCAAAGGAATCATCGCTGATCTCACGAAGATTGATCTGTGAGGCGTGCGCGGTCGCCAGAATCGTGGAGTGATCGGCCGTCGGAACGGTAACGTGGATTGTGTCAAAGAAAGGCTCGCTCGCGACTGCAAATTTGCGTCCCAGCTTCGCGATTCCCGCTGCGAGTGTGCGTGCGGCGAGATGCACGCGGCCCGCGATTTTGCGCAACCCATCCGGGCCGTGATAGACGGCATACATCGAGGCCATCACCGCGAGGAGCACCTGCGCGGTGCAGATGTTCGACGTGGCCTTGTCTCGGCGGATGTGCTGCTCGCGCGTCTGAAGCGAGAGGCGGAATGCGGGATTGCCGTGCGAGTCCTTCGACACGCCGACGAGGCGGCCGGGCATCACGCGTTTGAATTCGTCCTTCGTCGCGAGGTAGCCGGCGTGCGGTCCGCCGAAACCCATCGGTACGCCGAAGCGCTGCGTGCTGCCGACGACGATGTCCGCGCCGAATTCCGCGGGCGGGCGCAGCAGCACGAGTGCGAGCGGGTCCGCGGCACAGATGCACAGCGCGCCCATGGCGTGCGCCTTTTCGAAAAATGGGGCATAGTCGGAAATGCCGCCGAGCGTGTCGGGATACTGCACGATCACGGCGCAATAATGCTCGGTGGGGATGAACTCGCGCTCGTCGCCGACGGTCACTTTCACGTCGAGCGGCTCCGCGCGCGTCTGCACGACGGCGATCGTCTGCGGATGGCAGCGCTGCGAGACGAAGACGGACTTCACGATGTTGTCCTTTTTCAGCGCGAGGGCCATGTGCATCGCCTCGGCGGCGGCGGTCGCCTCGTCGAGTAGCGAGCCGTTCGAGACCGGCAGCCCGGTGAGGTCCGCGATCATCGTCTGGAAATTGAGCAGCGCCTCGAGGCGGCCCTGCGAAATTTCCGCCTGATACGGCGTGTAGGCCGTGTACCAGCCGGGATTTTCGAGGATGTTCCGCTGGATAACCGGCGGCACGATGCAGTCGTGGTAGCCTTGGCCGAGGTAGCTTTTGAAGACACGGTTCCTCGACGCGATGTCGCGCAATTCCTCGATCGCCGCGCTTTCGCCGAGCGCTTCCGGGAGATTGAGCGGTGCGGTATTCAGGATCGCCGCGGGCACGGTGCGCGCGATGAGAGCGTCCATCGAGGCAAGGCCGAGTGCCGCGAGCATCTCGGAGATTTCGGTGTCGCCCGAGCCGAGGTGGCGCGGGGCAAAGGTGTCGCAGCGGGTGAGTGGGGACGGTGAGTGTGCGGCCTTTTGGCTCGCGGTCTGATGCATGGCGCGCGGAGGCTAGTCGCGCTGCCCGCGTGTGCAAAAGGAAATTGCTCTCGCAATACGCGGCCCGCATGCGCCAACCTGTGTGGAGCGCTCGGGGCAGCAACCGGCGACATTTTCACAAGCCATGAATTTCCCTGCAATCCTCACCACCGTCATTCTCGCCGCGACCGCCTCCGCTGCGCCGCTTCCGCCTCCGCCGACGCAGCTCGATCTGGACAAGCTGCCGACTCAGGCAAAGGTGATCGATCGCGTGGTGGTGCCGGTGCCGAACGAGGTTTTTGCCGTGCTCGACAAACTCGGCAAGCCGCGCTGGGCGGGCCTCATTCACCGCGACGTGAGCAAGTCGAAGCCGTCTGGCGAGGCGCCGCAGATCGCGATGATGCTCGGCGCGATCATCGCCGAGGGATTCATCGCCGTGGAAGCGGAAGACGCGGAGGAAGTGAAGGAACTCGGCCGCGCAATTCTCACATTTGCCAACGCCATCGGCGTGCGCAAGGCGGTCGTCCGGCGCGCGAGCAGCGTGATCGAATTTGCCGATCAAAAACGCTGGAACCGCGTGCGCACCGAACTCGACGGTGCGCTCACGGATGTCCGCAGCGCGATGATCGAGCTGAACAGCGAGCCGCTCGCGCAACTCGTGAGCCTCGGCGGCTGGCTGCGCGGCACGGAAGTTCTCGCGCAAGTCGTCGGCACTGATTTCAGCCGCAACGGCGCGGAGCTGCTGCATCAGCCCGGTCTCGTCGAACATTTTGAAAAGCAGGTGGACGGCATGAAGGCGCGCCTGCGCTCGAATACGGTCGTCGGCAAAGTCCGCCAGGGCCTTGCCGAAATCCAGCCGCTCATCGGCGTAGGCGATGCCAGCAAAATCTCTGCGAAGACCGTGAAGGACATCGCAACCATCACCGGACGCCTCGTGACACTCATCAGCAGCAAATGAATCCCACTGTGAAAACGCTTTCCCGTCTCATTCTCATTTTCATCGCAGCGGTCACGCTGCCCGTCGCATTTGCCTACGTGGATGACGCGCACTCGCGCGCGATGGAGGCCGCGACTCCCGCCGTGAAGGAGGGCTACCTCGTGCGTCAGGAATATTGGGCCGGCGCGCTGGTCACCAAGCAGCCGAGCGTCGTGAAGCACCAGCTTTTCAAGGGCAACAGCTACTGGTTCTGGATCGGCAGCGACGAGGACTCCGCACAGGTGACCGTCCACATCTACGATCCGAGTGGGAAACTCGTGGAAGCGGAATCGTGGCAGCGTGGGAACATGGCGGCGGCGAAGGTCGTGCCGAAGATGACCGGCACGTATCTCATCGTTTTCAGCATCGAGCAGTCCAAGGCGAAGAAGAACCGCTGGGCGCTCGCCTATGGCTACAAATAGCGCGGAACCCGCGGAAAAAAGCGCGCTCGGCGAGGTCGAAGGGTGGAAGGGGATGGCGGTGCGCTCTGGCGCGTGCCTCGTCTGCACCGTCGTGGCGCTTGTGTTGCGCAAGTCGCATCCGGATTTTTCAATGGCGAGTGTCGTCGGCGCGTATCTCGCCGGGGGATGGGATCTCACCGCAAAAGTGTGGGAGGGCATCCGCGAGCGTGAATTCGGCACGGACTTCCTCATGTGGCTCGTCGCGTTCGGCGCGATGTTCATCGGCGAACAAGCCGAGGCCGCGGTGCTGCTGTTCCTTTTCTCCGCGTCGGGCGCGATGGAGCGTTTCGCGCATGGGCGCACGCAGAGCGAGATCAGCGCGCTGCTGAAAAATGCGCCAAAGCTCGCGCGCCTTGTCGAGAATGGCGTCGAGCGCGAAGTGCCCGTCGTGGAATTGCGCCCTGGACAGCACGTGCGCGTGACGGCCAACGAGCAGGTGCCTGTGGACATTCTCGTCGAGAAGGGCGAGAGCGCGTGCGACGAGGCGATGCTCACCGGCGAGGCCGAGCCGATCCCAAAAATCCCGGGCGACACCGGACTCGCCGGCACGCTGAATCTGTGGGGCGTCATCGAGGGCAGGGTGCTGCGCCCGGCGGAGGACAGCGCGCTTCAGCGAATCATCCGCCTCATCGAAAATGCGCAGCACCTGAAGGCCCCCGTGCAACGTTTCACCGATCGCTTCGGCACGCGCTACACGGCGATTGTCCTCAGTGTCTGCACGGCGGTATTTTTCGTGTGGTGGCTCGTGTTTGGCTCCCCGCCATTCCTCCGCGACGGGGCGCACGAGAGTGCATTTTACCGCGCGATGACCTTGCTCGTCGTGATGTCGCCCTGCGCGCTCGTGCTGTCCGTGCCGTCGGCGATTCTGTCGGCCATCGCATTTGGCGCGCGGAACGGCGTGCTCTTCCGCGGCGGCGCTGCGATCGAAAATCTCGCGGGCATCACCGCCGTCGCGATGGACAAGACCGGGACGCTCACGCGAGGAAAACTCGAACTCATCGGCGTGGATGCCATCGCGGGCACCGAGGATGAAATCGTCGCTGCCGCAGGCAATCTTGCGCGCATCTCGAATCACCCGATGTCCCGCTCGATCTCTCGCGAGGCCGACAGACGTCACGTCGCTGTCGAGCAACCGGAGGAGACCGAGACGATCTCGGGCGAGGGACTCAGCGGAAAATGGCGCGGCGAAAAATTCGTGCTCGGGAATCGCTCGCTCGTCGCGAGCGTCCAGCCGGGCGTGACATTGCCGCCGCCTGCCGCCGATGCGAGCGAAGTCTGGATCGCGTCGGCGAAACTCCTCGGGCGTCTTCTCCTGCGCGATCAACTGCGCCCGGAAGCGCCGGAACTGATCTCACGGCTGCACGCAGCGGGCCTGAAAACCGTGATGCTCACCGGCGACAAGACCGGCGCGGCCGAGCAGATGGGCCGCATGGCGGGCGTGCAGGAGATTCTCAGCCAACTCAAGCCTGCGCAGAAAGTTGAGGCGCTGGAGCGAATGAAAAAGGCCGGCGATTCCGTCGCGATGATCGGCGATGGCGTGAACGACGCGCCCTGCCTCGCCGCCGCGGATATCGGCGTCGCGATGGGCGCGCGCGGATCGGATGCCGCCATCGAGCAGGCCGAGGTCGTGCTGATGAACGACAAGCTCGAAAATTTTCTGCTCGCGCTGAAGCTCAGCGTCCGCGCGCGGCGGATCATCCGTCAGAATCTCACGCTGGCGCTCGGCGTCATCATGGTGATGTCGCTCACGGCGCTATTTGCAAAGGCACTGCCGCTCTACGTCGGCGTGCTGGCGCACGAGGGCAGCACGGTGATCGTCGTGCTGAACAGCCTGCGCCTGCTCTTCACGCCGCGGAACGGAGCGGCTACAGAAAGTCCCGCTCGTCCGCCCGCACACTGAGCACGGGGCAGGGAGCGTGGCGGAGGATTTTCTCCGCCACGCTACCGAGGAGGACGTGCTTCAGCCCCGTGTAGCCGTGCGTCGCGAGGATGATCATGTCGCTTTTCATCTCCTTTGCGATCTCGATGACTTCCTGCCACGCACGCCCGAGGCGCACGATGTGATGCGTCTTCACGCCCGAGCCTTCGTCGAGCGCGCGAAGCTTCGCTATGACCTGTTCGCGTTTCTCCGTGGCAAAATCCGTGACGGCGAGCGGCGGATACATCCAGTCGCCGGGATACACCATCTGCTCGACGATGTGGACGAGCGCGACCTCCGCGCCAAACTGCGATGCAAACGCCAGCGCGTAGCGCAGCGCCTTTTGCGAGTGCTCTGAAAAATCCACCGGCACGAGAATCCGTTTGAGCTGGAACTGCAGCGGCGCCATCGCCTCGGCTGGTGCGGATGCGATCTTGTGACCCTTCTTGTCAGTCACGATGAGTTTTGCGGCGCTCGATGAGCTGGAGAGTTTTTTCGGTTTCATGGCTTGTAGTTTGGTTGGGGACGGGAGCCTGAAGTGGATGCCCCCCCTTGCAATCAAGCATCGCCTCACTGCCTGTGCGAGACTTCCCTGCGCTTGGCCGAAGTCAGCCGCGGATTGTCCCTTTTGCATCCGATCATCTCCGTGACTTCGC
>JBDSAR010000573.1:0-21179 GCA_039922035.1 Chthoniobacteraceae bacterium | reverse complement strand
CCTCAAACTCGACGGTGTCGGCGTTCACCTTGAACTCGATTGTCACGCCCGCCTTTTCGAGCATGTCGGCGACGGCGAACTGATCGTGCTTCTTCGTGCCGCGCTGGATCATCGAGGCGGCGAGATGTGCGAGTGCAGGGTTTGCATTCGCGTTTTCTCCGACGGCGATGCTGCCGCGCAACGTCACCACGTCCTTCACGCCGGTGCGGCAGAGGAGGAGATCAATGCCTGCGATTTTTTCACGCACGACGCTGGTGGCGTAGTTCGTGGAGGCCGGTGGTGGCAGTGGTTTTTCCGGTGCTTTTGCCGGGACGACTTCCTTGAGCTTCGGCTTCTCGTCGGCCTGCTTTTTTTCCGCAGCGCCGCCGCCCTCGCTCGACGGGATGAACCAGCCGGTCACGCTGTGCCGCTCGATGAAGTATGCGTTCCCGACGCGTTTCACGTCCTCCGCTGTGACTGCCTTGAATTTTTCCTCCAGCGAGACGTAGAGCGTCCAGTCGCCGACGGCGATGGCCTCGTTGATCTGCTCTGCCTGCGCGAAGGAGCCATCGCGCGCGTAGGCGCGTTCGGCGAGGAGCTTTGCAACGGCGGTCTGCACCTCGGCGGCAGTGACGCCGTCCTTTTTGAGCCGCTCGATCTCACCGACGAGAGCGCTCTCGGCGGTCTCGTGTTTCGTGCCCGGCGTGAGTTCGGCGGTGGTGATGTGAAGTGATGGATCGTGGTTGAAGCTGAGCTGTCCGCTGACTTCGCTGGTGAGATTTTTGTCCGTGAGCGCGCGGTAGCAGCGGCTCGTCTTGCCGTGTGTGAGGATGGCGCTGAGGACCTGCACTGCCGGCCAGTCGGCGTGCGTGGCCTGCGGGATCTTGTGTGCGATGGCGACGACGCCGAGTTCGCCGCCGCGTTTCACGATCGTCCGGCGCGGGCCGGTCTGCTCGGGCTCCTCGGTGTAAATTTGCGGGATCGGATGCGGTGCCTTCGGGATCGCGCCGTAGTGCTTCTGGATCTCCGCGAGCGCGACGGCGGGATCGAAGTCGCCGATGACGGTCGCGGTCGCATTATCCGGCCAGTAGAATGTGTCGTAGAATGCGCGCAGCTTTTCAATCGGCACGCGCTCGATGTCGCTGCGCCAGCCGATCGTGTCGTGGTGGTACGGATGCGCCTGGAACGCGGCGGCCCACAGCTCCTTGTCGAGCGCGTTGCGCGG
Source organism: Chthoniobacteraceae bacterium (assembly GCA_039922035.1). GTDB lineage: Bacteria > Verrucomicrobiota > Verrucomicrobiia > Chthoniobacterales > Chthoniobacteraceae > SXWH01. Next base: position 19,975 of record JBDSAR010000573.1, on the reverse strand, counting down.
CTCGTTCTCACCGCGCTCGAATTCATTCCGCACGACAACCATCTCCGGGCGGCGGTCATCCTCGCGCAGCGCGAGGTTGCGCATGCGATCGGCCTCGACCTCGACGAGCAGCGGCAGCGCATTCGTCGGCACCGTTGCGAAGTAGTTTGTGCGATCCAGCCACGTGGTTGCGTTCGTCTCCGCGCCGACGCGCTCGAGCACCTGATCGAAGCCCGTGCCGTGGCTGCGGTCGAATTTCTCCGTGCCCTTGAACATGAGGTGCTCGAGCAGATGTGTCGCGCCGGTCGTGCCGGTCACTTCATTGCGCGAGCCGACGTGATACGTGACCATGAAAGTCACCACCGGTGCAGATTTTTCCGGCAGCAGCAAAATCCGGAGACCATTCGATTCGAGCCGATATTCCGAGATCGGTCCGGCCTTGCGGACAAACGGGACGCCGGGAATCTGCGCGGGCTTTTCTTCTGCGGAAAATGCGGGGACGGCCATGGCGAGTGCGAGTGCGGGGATGAGGAGGTTCATGCGATGCGAGCCCACACTGTGAGCGCGTCGCGTCCCGTGATGCACGCGGAATGTCCGGCAATCAGCCCGGCATGGGGGCCGCGTGCGGCACTCCTCTGGCTGCGGCGATTTTCCGCCGACCCGATTAGCGGAACAGCAGATGAGGTCCGGGCGGCAGGAAATCCGAAGCACCACGATGGCGGTGGTACTGCGGATAGGAGTCGTACTGACGGTAAGGGCGCACGCTGCCGTAATAGTACGGCTCGTAAGGATAGCCGGAGTACGGGTAGCCGGAGTATGGGTAGCCGGAGTATGGGTAGCCCCCAGGGCTCACCCAGGCGCTGACGTAGGGCTGCCGGTACTGCTCCACGAAACGCTCGCCGGCATTCGTGGCGGCGGTGATGACCGTTTCGCTCACGCCGCCTTTGCGAAGCTGACGGACCACGTCCTTGTCCACGACGTAGTCCACCCCCGCGATGTCGAGCTGGCGGAGCGCGATGGCGTCGTTCACGCGGCGTCGCCTGAGTTCGATGATGTCCGCCGGGCTGAGGCGGCCTGAGTGTTCGAGCTTCTGCATGACGCCGGGGGAGACGCCCGCGGCGCGGGCTGCCGCGAGCTGTTCCTTGGGCTGGGTGGCGCAGCCTGCGAGCAAGAGCGCGGCGGCGAGGAGTGTGGTGAGCGGGGATTTCATGGGAAAACGGTCGCATCAAGGTTGACGATGCGCAATTGCACAGACGTTTTCAGGCGGAGGGTATTCACCGAAATTTCGCCGCACTCACTGCCGCTCGTATTCACCTTTGCCGGTGCGTTTGTAGATTTTGAATCCGGCTTTCTTCGCATCCGAGACGGAGAGGGGTTTCATCAGCTTCGGGGAATTCACGCCGGTAATGATGCGCCGCACGGGTTTTCTGCAGAGCGGGCATGCCTTGCACGGCTCGCGATCGAGCGGCTGGCGCAGCTCGAAGCTTCCTCCGCAGATTTTGCATTCCCCGTCGCAAAGTTCGTACACGTAGATGGGCATCGGTCGAGCATGTCACATTTGCAGCGCGGCGTCATTCGTGCGGATGGGGAGAACTTTTGGCGACGGTGGGGGTTGCAGTAAGGGAGGGCAGGCTGTTCCTTCCAGCCACCCCTCGATTCGCATGAAATCCATCCCGTCCCGCACCCCGCTCATCGTCGGCCTCGGCTGGCTCGCCACGGCGGCCATCGCATTCTGCATCGGCAGAGTCGGGGCGCCATCCGGCGTGACGGGCGGCGCGGACGATGCCGCACGTTCCTCGGAACGCACGGGCGGAAATGCGCGCGGCCCGGGCGATCCGTCGCTTGCCGGCGGTGCAAATCCGAAGGGGCAGTTCGCGATGGGTGAGGGCGACGGCCCGCTCACGGTGGCGCGCGTGACGAATGGCCAGCCGCTCGACAAATGGATGAAAAATCTCATGACGCAGGAGGACGATCTCGTGCGGATGAAGGGGCTGCTGCGCCTGCTCGATGCGGTGCGCGATCCGGAGGATCTGAAGCTGATGCTCGGGGCGATCAATCTCCGGGGCGATCGCGGCTTCGGGCGCGGCGCGCGGTTCACCGAGTATTCGATGATTTTGGAAAAATGGACGCAGCTCGATCCGAAGGGCGCGATCACCTATGTGAACGGCAGGGGCCGCGAGGAAAAATGGATCGGCACGAGTTCTGTGCTGCGGACGTGGACGCGCACGGACGCGACTGCAGCCGTGGCTTGGGCGCAGACGGAAGGCAAGGGGAAGGATGAATCGCAAAACGGACCGGGCGGCCCCGGAGGCCCGCCGGGATTTTCATCGTCGCCGATTTCGATCGTGCTCTCGCAACTCGCGCACACGGACATCGAGCGCGCGCTCGGCGTGGCTGCGGCGGAGACTTTCGATCGCCGGAGCCGCACGCTCGACACGCTGGCAGGCGAACTCATCAGCCAGCGCGGGCTCGATGGCGCACGCAGCACGATCGAAGGCATGGCTGCGGGATCGTTGCGCGACGGGCTCACGACGCAGCTCGCGGGAAAGCTCGCGGAGAAGGACGCTCCATCGGCGGCGGAGTGGGCGTTCGCCTTGCCCGCAGGCGAGACAAAATCGCGCGCCCTCGCGGACACGATCGGCGAGTGGGCGAAGAAGGATGCGGCCGCGGCCGGCGCATTCATGGCGAAGCTGCCCGCGACTCCGGAGGCGGATCGCAGCCGCGAGAGCTACGCGAACGCGGTCGCGGAAAAGGATCCGCAGGGCGCCCTCGCATGGGCGGCGACCATCACCGACAAGGAGCGCCAGCAGCGCGCCACCGAGAGTGTCGCGCGTTCGTGGGTGAAGCAGGACGCGAATGCTGCGAAGCAATGGATCGCACAGAGCCCGCTGCCCGACGATGTGAAGACGCGCCTCCAGTCGCCGGGCCGGGGTGGCAGCTTTGGGCGCGGGCGCGGGCCGGGAAACTGAAGCGGTGCCGGGTGAGAAAGTGCTTCGCGTCGGAGCGTGCTTTCGTCTTGAATCCGCCCAGCGATGACCGAAATCCCTGCGTCCCCGAACCCACCAAGGCGCCACATGGGCCGCGTGTGGGCGGTGATATGGAGGACTTCGGTGAAATACGTGGAGACAGACGGTGAACAGTACGCGGCGTCGTTTGCGTATTACGCGCTGTTCTCGCTGCTGCCGCTGCTGGTGTTGCTCATCGCGATTGGCACGCGCTTTCTTGGGGACCGCGAGCAGGCGACCAGCCAGCTCTTTGAGCTCCTGTCGAAATACGTCGTCCCTGGGAGCGAGGAGCAGGTGCGGGCGACGCTGCAGGCATTCCTGCAGTTGCGGCTCGGCTCGGGGCTGATTTCCTTCGGCATCCTCACGTGGACCTCGCTGCGCTTTTTTCATTCGCTTGTGCGTGCCGTGAACAACGCGTGGGGGACGCACGAATACAGTTGGTGGCGGCTGCCGCTGAAGAATCTGCTCATGCTGAGCGTGCTCGCCAGCGCATTGCTCATCGGCCTCGTGGTGCCGGCGATCCTGAATGGCTTTGAGAAATATTACGTCGAGCATTCCCAGGAGTTCTCCTTCGACTTCGGCCTCGGGGGGTGGGTGGTCCGGACTGCGCGCAGCCTGCTGCCGCCGCTGCTGCTTTTTTACAGCCTCGCCCTTTTCTACAAGTTCGCGCCGCAGCGGAGGACGACTTTCCGCGAGGTGTGGATTGAGGCGTTCCTAGTGACTGCGGCGCTTGGCGGGCTGCAGGTACTGTTCGTTTTCTACGCCAGGCGCGTGGCGAATTTCAACGTGCTTTACGGCACCTTTGGCAGCGTGGTGGCGCTCCTGCTGTGGATCTATCTCACGGGCACGGTGATCATCATCGGCGGCTGCGCTTGCGCGGCACGCAGTGAGATTTCACGCGGAAATTCGGACCAGGCCTCCAGCGACGCCTTGTAATTAATTGGGAATTCGCGTTTGATGAAGGACTTGCTGCGCGCAGCAAGACACTGAACCTGATCGCACCGCCACCTGAAGCAAAGATGCCCATCACGAATCGTCCCATCAAAGTCCTGCTTATCGAGGACAACAAGGAGCACGCGGAACTGCTTGGGCGGCTGCTTGGGTTTGCCGAGTACCCAAAATTTACCGTCATCACCGCGACGACGCTCGCGGCCGGTCTCGGCATGCTGGAACGCGGGGCGCCGGATATCGTGCTGCTGGACCTGAGCCTTCCAGACAGCGGCGGAGTGGAGACTTTCCGCCGCACCAATGCCGCCGCACCGACGCTGCCGATCGTGATCCTCAGCGGGGTCGCGGATGTGACTGTGGCCATCGAGATGGTGCAGGCGGGCGCGCAGGACTATCTGGTGAAGGGGCACGTGGACATGCACCTGCTGCTGCGTTCGATCCAATACGCGATCGAGCGCAAGCACGGGCAGGTCCTGGCTCAGAAGGTAAATGCCGAGCTCGAGGCCCGGGTGAACGAGCGGACGGCGGCGATGGCCGCGGTGAACGAGCAGCTCAAGCGCGAGATCGGGGAGCGGCGGCAGGCGGAGGAGCAGCTCGCGAAGACCAACCGGCATCTCACGGTGGCACTCGCGGAATTGCGCGGCGTGCAGCGGAGCCGTGCGACGGCGGAGCGCACGGGTTCCGCGACGCGGGAGATCGAGGACGCCTTCAAGCGCATCCACCAGCACGCGGAACTGATCCTGCACGCTCCGGCGCTGTTGGCCAATCCGGAGAAGCTGGAGGAGCATCTCCAGCAGATCGCCGCTGCCGCGGATGCGGGTAGAAAGGCGCTGAGAAAGCCGGGGGACGGGCAGGCGAGCGCCGCATCGGAAACGGATCCACTGCCGTCGAGCGCATTTGAGACGGTGTCGCTCGATTCGCTGATCGACGGGGTGATCGCCCTGAGCAGTCCGATCACCGTGGAGCAGGCGGATGGCGCGGCACCGAAGGTGACATTCGAGCGGAAGGCGGACAAGGCCGCCGAGATCCTGGGCGATCCGATCCAGCTCCGCGAGATGCTCGCGCACCTGGTGAGAAATTCGATGAACGCTATCCCGCGGCGCGGCAAAATCACCATTGGCGTGCAGAGGCAGGGGTGGGAGTCCGTTCTTTTTGTGCAGGACGACGGGCTGGGCGTCACCGAGGCGACGCGCAAGCGGCTGCTGGACCCGAGTGCCGCGGTGGATCGGGCGGACGGATGGCCGAGCGGCTACGGGGTCATTCACGAGGTGGTGGCGCGGCACGGCTCCAGGTTGGAAATCGAGAGCCGCAAGGGCCTGGGCACCACGGTGCGCGTGATTTTTCCGCCGGCAAAACCCGCCGGCGCGGGTGCCAGACGGCGGCGCGTGCTCGTGGTGGATGATGATCCGATCGTTCGCGAGGTCATCAGCGCCTATCTCGCGGAGGACGGCTACACGGTGGCGCTCGCGGTGAACGGGCGCGAGGGACTGGAAAAATTCTCGGCGGAGGAATTCGACATCGTGCTGACGGATCGCTCGATGCCGGAGATGGAAGGGGACGAACTCGCTCGCGAGGTGAAGAAGCAGCGCCCGGATGTGCCGGTGATTTTGATCACGGGATTTGGCGACATCATGGCTGCCACGGGGGAGAAGCCCGAGGGTGTGGACATCGTGATGAGCAAGCCCTTCACGATGGCGGGCCTGCAGAATACGCTCGCGAAATTCCGCTAGCCGCGCACGCCTTCCGGCTAGTTGCGGAAGCCGAATCGCTGTCCGAGCGCGAGGCACTCCTCGAGCGGCTTCAAGCCGCCGGTGCAGGTCTCGTCGCTGAGGTTTGCCGCTGCCGCGCACACTCCGTAGCGGAGCTGTTCGGCGACCGGCTTGTCATCGTGCCAGCCGAGCAGCACGCCGGCGGCAAACGCATCGCCGGCACCCGCCGCGCCTTTCACGTAGCCCACAGGCAGTTTCACCGAGGAGTGCTCGGTCCAGTCGCCATTGCGCCCGAGCGCGCAGCCGCCCTCGGGGTAGTGGACGACGACACGCTCGCGGACGCCCGCATCAATGAGCAACTGCATCGCGCCGCGAAGCTGGATGGGGTCAATCTTTTCATGCTTGCGCACACGCCGCCCGGTGCAGCGCCCCGTCTCGAATTCGTTCATGATGCAGTAGTCCACATGTTTCAGCGCGGGCATGACGATCTTTGGAAAACGGTCGCTGTCCTCGCTGACACAGTCCACCGAGGTCTTCAGCCCCGCGGCCTGCGCCTTGGCGAGCACCTCGGCCGCGACCGTGCCGTGCGTGGCGCTGGGCGCATCAAGCTTGTCCAGAAGCAGCAGGTAGCCGAGGTGGAAGACGCGCGCATCCGTGGCAGAGAAGTCAAAGTGCGGCGCATCGAGCAGTGCGTTCGCCCCGCGGGCGTGGAAGAAGGTGCGCCGCCCGCCGTCCTTCACCGTCATCACGTCGGTGAAGCTCGTCGGTGCGTCCTTGGTTTTTTTCAAATGAGCGGTGTCGATTCCGTGGCTCTTGCAGACCTCGATAATCCAATTGCCGTTTTCGTCATCCCCCACCAGCCCGGATCCGCCGAGCGGAAATTTTGCGCCGAGAAGTGCAATGTCCACGAGGATGTTAAACGGCGAACCGCCTGTTCCCTTGGCCGTGCTGGAGATATTCGCCAGCGTGTCCTGCTGCGGCCAGACGTCGATCATCTTCACGGCGTCCACGATCCAGTTGCCGCCAGCGATGATTCCATTTCGGGATGTGCTCATTGGGTGTTCCTCGGAAAATTGAAGGCGGACAGAGGCCACGAACGGACGGGAAATGTCCAGCGCAAGCTGCCTGTGAATTGCAACGATGCATGTTCCCCCTTGCCATTGCCCGCGGGTCATCTGGTAAAGAGGGCTCATGAATCCGCCTGAAAAGCATCCGACCATCACCGTCGGCGAATTCTACACGCGCCACTCGGAGTCGCTGCAGATGAAGGTGCTCACCGACGAAGGGGTCGGCTTCGCCCGCAGGATTCGCGAGCCCACCGTGAACCGCCCCGGCCTCGCGCTGTGCGGCTTCTTTTCCTACTTCGCGGAAAAGCGCATCCAGGTGCTCGGCTCCGCGGAACTCTCGTATCTCAAGAGCCTCGCGGACAAGGAAGCGCGGCAACGCTGCGCCGCCATGTGCCAGCGGCCCATCCCGTGCCTCATCGTCGCGCGCCAGTACCGCGTGCCCGAGGAGTTGCTCAGCGTCGCGAAGGAAAACGGAATCGCGGTCTTTTCCACGCCGATGGTCACGATGCGTTTCATCAACGCCGCGACGCTCGCACTCGAGTACGACTTCGCGCCGCGCAAGAGCGAATACGGCAGCATGGTGGACATCCAGGGCATGGGCGTGCTCGTCCGGGGATCCAGCGGCATCGGCAAAAGCGAGGTGGTCATCGGCCTCATCGAGCGCGGCTACTCGCTCGTGAGCGATGACATGACGCACTTCCGCGCCATCGAGGGCAGGAACCTCATGGGCACCAGTTCGGAACTCACCCGCAACTACATGGAGGTCCGCGGGCTTGGCGTCATCAATATCACGGCCATCTTCGGCATCGGCGCGGTGCGCCGCGAAAAGCGGCTCGATCTCGTCGTCACCCTCAAGGAGTGGTCCGAGATCGCCGAGATCGATCGCACCGGGCTGGAGAGCGAATACTACGAAATCCTCGACCTTTTCATCCCGCACATCACGATCCCGGTGCGTCCCGGTCGCGACCTCGCCCGGCTCGTGGAAGTCGCCGCGCTCGACCAGAAGCTCAAGAGCGTGGGCCATAACAGCGCAATGGAATTTAATGAGCGTCTCCTTGCATCCATGCAGAAAAAGAAAAAGGATAACTAAATGGGCCTTTTGAGTCGCAACGCAGGAACCAAAATCGCGAGGGAAGCCGAGATCATCAACAAGCTCGGCCTCCACGCGCGCCCCTGTGCAAAATTCGTGAAGCTCGCCAACACGTTTCGCTGCGAAGTGTGGGTCGGCAAGGACGGCGACACGGTGAATGGCAAGAGCATCATGGGCCTCATGATGCTGGCCGCCGGGAATGGCAGCAGGCTGATGATCACCTGTGACGGCCCCGACGCGGAACAGGCGATCGAGGCGATTGAAAAGCTCCTCCTTTCAAAATTCGATGAAGACTGAGCGACGGTTCCAGGGAGTCGGGGTGTCGCCCGGCATCGCCCGCGGAATCGCCTTTGTCCACCGACCCGATGATGACCCGCCGCCGCGGAAAATCGCCGCCGGCGAGAGCGAGGGCGAAGTCGGGCGGTTGCGGGATGCGCTCTGCACCACGCGCAAGCAGATCGTCGAGCTGCAGGAGCGCGTCGAAAAATCGCTGGGCGCGAAGGACGCTGCGATTTTTGAGGCGCACGCGATGGTCGTCGAGGACGGCGTGATGATTGACGAGGTCGAGAAGCTCATCCGCCGCGAATCGTGCAACGCGGAGTACGCGTTCCACACCGTCGTCCATCGCTACATCCGGACGCTCGGTGAAATGGAGGATCCGTATCTTCGTGAACGCGCGGTGGACATCCACGATGTCGGCCGGCGCGTGATCCACAACCTGCTCGGTCGCGAACCCGCCGCACTGGGCGGCCTCGATGCGCCGCGGATCGTCGTCACCCACAATCTCACACCGAGTGACACCGTGCAGGTCACCCGCGAATTTTTGCTCGGATTTGCGACCGAGGTCGGGGGCAAGACTTCGCACACCGCCATCATGGCGCGCTCGCTGAACGTCCCGGCGGTCGTCGGCCTTCACGGGAAACTCATCGAGATCGAATCCGGATCCGAAGTGTTGCTCGATGGCTACGGCGGCCTGCTCATCGTGAATCCGAGCGAGCAGACACTCTTCGAGTACGGGGTGCTCGAGACACGCCGCAGGGAGATCGAGCAGGAATTGACCGGCTTGCGGAACACCTCCGCGAACCTTTGCGACGGCACGCACGTCATCCTTTCCGCAAACATCGAGCAGTCCGAGGACATCGTGCAGGCGCTGGCCAGCGGCGCGGAGGGCGTGGGCCTGTTCCGGACGGAATTCCTCTATTTCAACCGCGATGATCTTCCCGGCGAGGAAGAGCAGTTCGCCGCGTACCGGCGCGTCGCCGAGGCCGCGATGCCGAGGCCGGTCATCATCCGCACGCTCGATCTCGGCGGCGACAAGCTCCACGAGCAGCTCCACGATGAGCACGAGGACAATCCTTTCCTCGGCTGGCGGGCCATCCGCGTCTGCCTCGAGCGCCGGGATATTTTCATCACGCAGCTCCGTGCGATTCTCCGCGCCAGCGCATTTGGCAAGGTGAGGATCATGTTCCCCATGATCTCCGGCCTGCCGGAACTCCGCGACGCAAAGGCCGTGCTCGAGGAATGCCGCGCGGAGTTGCGCGCGGAACGCACGGACTTCGACGAGGGGATTGAGGTCGGGATGATGATCGAGGTCCCGAGCGCCGCGATGATCGCAGACCTTCTCGCAAAGGAAGTCGCGTTCTTCAGCCTCGGGACGAATGACCTTGTGCAATACACGACCGCCGTGGATCGCACGAATGAGCGCATCGCCCACCTCTACGAACCGACGCACCCCGCCGTGCTGCGGCTGATCAAGATGACCGTGGACGCCGCGCACGCCGCCGGGATCCACGTCGGCGTCTGCGGAGAAATGGGTGGCGACATCTCCGTCACGCCGCTGCTCATCGGTCTCGGTGTGGACGAGTTGAGCTGCGGAGCCTCGGTGCTTCCCCGCGTGAAGCGCGCCATCTGTTCACTTTCCCTGTCTGCGTGCCGCAGCCTTGCCGAATCAGCGCTGAAGGCGGACACCGGCGCTGCGGTGCTGGCGCAGTGCGAGGAAGTCACCCGCGCGCACTATCCCGAGTTGCTCTGAAGCGCGACGCGAGGCGAAACTATTCTCCGAGCAGCGGAAGCATGTTCATCACGGGCGAGGGCAGCAGCCCGGGATCCGGCAGATGGGAGCATTCCGGCGGGATCGGCGGCGGGCTTGCGAGCGAAGGATCTTCCTTCTCCGCGAGAAGCTCAATGTCCCTGGCCACACGCATTGCCTGATTCTGGAGGTCGTCGGCGGATCGCAGAATCGCCGACTGAAGATTGAACGGCGTCTGCCGCGCGTCGCGCTGCGACGCGAGCGAGGTCTTGAGCGCGCGCAGTCCGGTGAGGATGTTGGCGGCCGCACCCGTGGCGTAGGCGTCCGCGAGCTTCGAGGCAAACGCGACGGGCTTTGACGGGAAGCGCTCGCGGATCGCGTTCTCCCATTGGTTTTCAAATTCCGCGCGGCTCGGCACCTTCAGGCGTCTCTCTTTTTCGGGCGCTGGAATCTCACGGTTTCCGTCCGCCCCGAAAAGTCGCTGCCGGACTTTCGCCCGTCCGCGGAAGAGCAGCCAGTCGGCGAACGATTTTCGCACGGGAATGGCCTCCATCTGCACGATCATTTTGTAGGAGGATGGATACTCGTCCGCGCGCGCATCCGCGAGTGCGCGATCCCCGCTTTCACGCGGGGAAAAGCCGGCCGTCTTCAGATCGGCGATCATTTCGGATGACAATTCGAGCCCTGCGTGAACGGTGCCGCTGAGCCGCGCCAGTCGGGCCCGCGTCTCCTCGGCAAGACTGCGCGCTGCGTCGGTCAGCGCGGGATTCCACTGCAGGTGCGGCAGCGCCACGAGGCTGTCCTTCTCCGTCATCCATCGCGTGAAACCCTGCCGGATTTCCTCCCGCATTTGCGCCGTCCTCGCCGTCACCGCATCCTCCGCGCCGCGCTGGATTTCCTCGCGCAGAGGCTGGAAGAGCGCGTTCCAGTCCGTCTGCAGAAGCTGGTCGGTCGCCGCGATGCGCGCATTCAGCGCGAGAATCTCCGCGCCGAGCGCATCCTGCCGCGTGCGAAGAGAGGTGACTTCCCCGTTTGCAATCACCGCCTGCATCTCATCGCACAGCGTCCGCGACTGGCGCAGGCTGTCACGGATGAATTCACGCGTGTAGTCGCTGCTGTTCAGATACTCGATGAGATCCTGCTGGAATGTGTCGAACTGCGGGAGTGGCGTGGCGGTTCCGCCGTTTCGCGAAAGGATCGAGGATGCCGCGCTCAGCAAATCCACGGCGTGAATCCTCACGCGCCCCGCCTCATACGCTGTGCGCATCGGTCCCGCCATCGAGAGCGTCTTGAACGCCTCGACCACGCGCCCGGGATTTTCGCTCTCGGCACTCGGGCGCAGGCTGCCGTCCGGCGCGAGGTCGCGCTTGCTGGCATCCACATTCACCACGATGAAAATGCGGCTGAAAAGTCCGAGCAGTTGGTTGAATTCCGCGAAGACCTGCTCGAGGAAAAGGTTGTCCGTCTTCACCACGAAGACCGCGCACGCCGCGCCGTCGCGGAATTCCCGCGTGAGCACATCGTAGCCGAAATTCATCCGGCTGTACAGCCCCGGCGTGTCCACGAGGATCATCGCCGATTCGTCGAGTGCCGGCACGGGCACCTTGATGTCCACGCGCCGGATCGCCTCCGGAAAATTCGTGCCTGGATCAAATCCCTCGCCGCCCTCCTCGGCCGTGCGAATGCGATCCGCGAGTACCGGATGCGCGTCTTCCACGACCGCCTTGAGCTCGATCCCGCTGGAGAGGATCGTCTCGCGCCCGTTGTACCGTGTCACCGAATAGCGGGTCGTCTGCGAGTCTTGCACGAAGACAAGGCACGGGTATCCGGGCAGCGAGGTGACCTCGCTCACATAGGCGCCGCTGATGGCGTTCATCAGCGTGCTCTTGCCGCTCTTGAGTGGGCCGAAAATCAGGAGATATGCGTTCTGGCTTTCAAGCTTGTCCGTGAGCGAGCGCAGTCGCGCGCGCAGATCGTTCAGCGTCACCAGCGAGCCTTTGAGCACACTGTCGCCGCGTTCAAATTGCGTTGCCGCTTTCAGCAGCGCCTCGGGGAGAGTGCCGAGGCTCTGTGAGCATACCGTGCAAAACTGGTGGATTTCACTCTTCATTCGCCGTGAGCGTTCCTGTTTTTCCGGGCACGGTCAACGCGGCTTCGATGAAGACGCAAAACTGTTTCCTTCACGTGTCCTGATTGCATCACTCCGCTCCGATTTTGATGCGGCGGATCGTTGCAAAATCGCGCCGGAGTTCCGCGCGGAAATCCGGGTGCGCGATCGAGATCAGCGCCTCGCCGCGTTCGCGCAGCGTCTTCCCGTGGAGGTTCACGATGCCATATTCCGTGGCGACCCAATGGACGTGCCCGCGCGTGGTCACCACGCCCGCGCCGGGCTTCAGCACCGGCACGATGCGCGACCATTTGCCGCCGGCTGCCGTCGAGGGCAGCGCGATGATCGGCTTGCCACCGCGTGAGAGTGCCGCACCGCGGATGAAATCCATCTGCCCGCCGATGCCGGAGTAAATGCGGTGCCCGATGCTGTCCGCGCACACCTGCCCGGTGAGATCGATTTCGATGGCAGAGTTCACGGCCACGAGCCGATCCAGCTTGCGCAGGAGGCCTGTGTCGTTCGTGCGATCACACGGGTGGAACTCCACCGCGGGATTGTCGCGCACAAAGTCGAACAGCCGGCGCGTGCCGCTCACGAAGCTCGTGACGAGACGCTTCGGGTGAACCGCTTTGAGCCGGTTCGTGATCGCGCCGGTTGCATAGAGGTCCGCCATGCCGTCGGAAAACATCTCGGTGTGGATGCCGAGGTCGCGCTTGTCGCCGAGGCGCGCGAGCACCGCATCCGGAATCGCGCCGATGCCGAGCTGCAGCACCGAGCCGTCTTCCACGAGGTCCGCGATGAGCTGCCCGATGCGCCCGTGCGTTTCCGTGACTGTCTCTCGCGCGTGCTCAATGAGCGGGCGATCCGTGCGCACGAATGCCGCCACCCGATCAAATGGCACGAGCGACGCGCCGTGCGTGCGCGGCATCTGCTCGTTGATTTCCGCGATGATGATTTTCGCCGTGTCAGCAGCCGCGCGCGCCGCATCCACCGATGTGCCGAGCGAACACCACCCGTGCGCATCCGGCGGCGAGAGCTGCAGCAGCGCCGCATCGAGCGGGATTTGCCCGCTGTGAAAAAGCCCCGGAATGTCCGACAGGAAGATCGGGATGAAATCCGCGCGCGCCTCCTCGATCGGTTTGCGTTGCGCTGCGCCGGTGAAAAATGAGATCGATCGGAAGCGCCCGGAACGCTCCGGCTCCGCGAACGGCGTCGGTCCTGCGAGGTGCATGTGGTAGAGCCGCACGTCCTCGAGATCCGTCCGGCGCACCATCGCATCAAGCAGCGGAGTCGGCGTCGCGCACGCGCCATGAACGAAGACACGCATCCCGCTCCGCAGCAGTCCCACGGCATCTTCGGCTGAGACCGCGCGGCCGGCCCAGCCGGAACTGCTCGGGATGGAATGGGAAATTGGGGGCATGATCTTGAGAGATGACGGACGAAACTGCGCAGCCGGCGCCAAGCGCGGCAAATCATTTCCCTCGACGTGCCGATGCGAAACACGTCACGAAAAATCTGCTGGTGTGGGGTTCATGCGAGCGCAGCCTTGACCCGGTGAACCCGGAGACGCAGGACAAGTGTGTGCGATTTGAACGCCACATATTGTCTGCGGCATGAATCCGCGAGAACTGCTCAAGTTTGCAGGCGGTCTTTTTGATGACCGGAAAAAGCCATCTGAGGCCGATGCCGAGCAGGAGCGGAGGTGGCTTGCGTACCTTGCCGCCGCGAAAAGGCGGTGCCTCGAAATCCGCGAGCTGCGCTACTGCGAGTCGTGCCACCATTCGATGCACGCGTTCGTGTTGTTTTGCGAAAAATGCGGGAACGCGACGGAGCCGCTGCCCTCGGTCTTTGCGGTCGAGTATGCGATCGCGGAATATCCCGACCTCGTAAAATCGCGCGAGGATTTCGACAAGCTGATCATCTAGGAAAAGTGCGCCTCTGCCGCGCTGCGAAACCAGCCGGGGCGCTGCGGTGCGAGTGAGATGTTAATCTGTTTTGTCTCCAGATATTCGTCGAGACCATAGGTGCCGAGTTCGCGTCCCCAGCCGCTCTGCTTGTAGCCGCCCCACGGTGCCTCGTTGAAAGTCGGGTGGTAGCTGTTCAGCCATGTGATGCCCGCGCGCAGTTGCTTGAGCACACGCAGCCCTTTCGCGCCATCGCGTGTGAAGACGCCGCCGGCGAGTCCGTAAGGCGTGTCATTCGCGAGGCTCACGGCCTCCTCCTCGGTGTCGAAAAGCTGCACGCACTGCACGGGGCCAAAGATTTCCTCGCGCACGATGCGCATGTCCGGCCGCGTCTCCGCAAAAATGGTCGGCGCGACGAAATTCCCGCGCGCGTGCAGTGGATCGGAAAGGCGATGGCCGCCGCAGAGAAGCTGCGCGCCCTCGGCCTTGCCGATCTCGATGTAGCCGAGCACGCGCTCCATGTGCTCGCGCGTGATGAGCGGGCCCATCTCCGTATCGGGCAGCAGGCCGTCGCCGACATTGATTTTGCGCGATGCTGCCGCGAGCTGCGGGAGAAATCTTTCCGCGAGTTTCCGATCAAGAATCAGCCGCGATCCCGCGCTGCACACTTCGCCCTGTCCGGCAAAAATCGCGAACATCGCGAACTCCAGCGCGACATCGAGGTCCGCATCCGCAAAGACAATGCACGGTGATTTCCCTCCGAGTTCCAGCGTCACCTTTTTGATGTTGCCAGCCGCAGCCGCGATGATCTTCCGCCCCGTCGCCGTCCCGCCGGTGAATGCGATTTTGTCCACCAGATGCGCTTCGGCGAGTGCCTGCCCGGCAGTCGCGCCAGCCCCCGTGAGAAGCTGCGCGCAGCCTGTGGGAAATCCCGCTTCGGCGATCAGTTCAAACAACCGGATGGCCGTGAGCGGCGTGGCCTCCGCAGGCTTGAGGATGCAGCAGTTTCCCGCGGCGAGACCGGGCGCGAGCTTCCATGCGGCCATGAGCAGCGGGTAATTCCACGGGATGATCTGCGCGCACACGCCGATGGGTTCCCGCACGACCATCGTCTGCATGGCCGCATCCGGCGTCTCGAACGTCTGACCGAGCGGCTTCGTGACGAGGCCCGCATAGTAGCGGAAGCAGTTTGCCGCGTCGCCCACGTCGTATTTCGCCTCACGGAGTGGCTTGCCATTGTTGCGTGTCTCCGTCGCCGCGAGCGCGTCGGCATTTGCATCAACGAGCGCGGCGAGCTTGAAAAGAAATGTCGCGCGTTCCTGCGCACGCATCTTCGGCCACGGGCCGGAATCGAATGCGCGTCGTGCGTGCCCGATGGCAATCTCCGCATCTGCCGCCGTGCCGTCCGCGACTTCCGCGATCGGCTCGTTGTCTGAGGGATTGATGACACTGCGAGTGCCGCCGCCGACCGCCTGCACCCATTCGCCGCCGAGAAACATGGGGAGAGTTTTCATGGCGGGAATATCCGCCCGGCCGCCGCCATTCGCAAGCCGCTCGCGCCTGCCGGCACGCTTGCCATTTGTCGCGCCTGCCGGTTCCGTTCGCGCCCCATGCTCGCGCAGGCAATCTACCACTGGATCATCGTCGGCAGCCTCCTGCTGATCCTCGCGAACATTTTCGCGAACTTCCGGGCGTTCGACGGACTGCGGCCGGCGGAGCCGCCGGAAAATCCACCGCTGGTTTCCATCCTCGTGCCCGCGCGGAATGAGGAGCGCAGCATCGAGGCCTGCGCGGGTTCGCTGCTGCGGCAGGAGTATCCGAACTGCGAGGTGATCGTGCTCGACGATCATTCCGACGACGGCACGGGCGCGATCGTGGAGCGGCTTTTCGCCAATGCAAAAAATCGGCGCCCAAATCTGACCCTGCGGCTCCTGCGCGGCGAGCCGCTGCCCGCGGGATGGACGGGGAAAAACTGGGCGTGCCATCAGCTCTCGCAGGCGGCGCGCGGTGAGTTCCTCTTTTTCACCGATGCCGACACCGAGCATGCGCCCGGCACGGTGACTGCCGCCGTCGCATACGCGCAGCGGAATCGGGCGGGCCTCGTCTCCGCATGGCCGAGGCTGCTCACGGTGACGCCGGGAGAAAAACTGATCGTGCCGGTCATCGTGCTGATCGGATTCGCGTTTTGTCCCTTCTGGCTGCAGCGGTGGATTCAGAAAAAGCCCGAGCGTGCGGATGGGCACGATGTCCGCGGCATGGGAGTCGCGAATGGCCAGTTCATGTTTTTCTCCCGGCGCGCCTACGTGCGAATCGGCGGACATGAGGCCGTGCGTGCCCACGTTGTCGAGGATGTCACGCTCGGTCGGCAGATCGCCGCGCTGATGCCCGAGGGTGAACGCCTCTTCAACTGCGACGCACTCCAGTTTTCCACCGTGCGGATGTACCGCTCGTTCGCGGAGACGTGGGAGGGCTTCACGAAAAATGTCCGTGCTGCGTTCGACGATCGCGGAGTCATGTTCTGGCTCTTCGGCGGCGCGCAGGCCGCGGTCTTTTTCTGGCCGTTCATCGCGATCTTCCTCGTGCCCGCATCGCTGCGCCGGGTCGTGGGATTGCAGATTGCGATCATCTTTCTCATCCGCTTCCTGCTCGCTGCGCGCTTTCGCACGAGCCGCTTCGGGGCGCTGCTGCATCCGGTCGGTGTGCTGCTGATGATGCTAATCGGCTTGAACAGTTGGCGGCTCTCGAAGGGACGCGGCGTGGTCTGGAAAGGGCGCATCTATCGGCCGGAGATTTGATCTGATTGCAGCGCACGCGAGGGCGGCCCTTGCAATTCCACCGGATTCCACCCATCGTGCCGCCGATGCAATTGACCTTGCTGAAATCAAAACTCCACCGCGCGACCGTCACCGGGGCGAGCGTGGATTACACGGGAAGCATGACGATCTCCGAGGACATCGCCGAGACCGTCGGGCTTCTCCGCTACGAGCGCATCCTCGTGAGCAACATGGCGAACGGCGCGCGTTTTGAGACCTACGTGATCTACGGGCCGCGCGGCACGGGCGTCATCGAACTGAACGGCGCGACCGCGCATCTCGGCCGCATCGGCGACCGACTCACCATCATGAATTTCGCACAGATGACTCCCGAGGAGGCCGCGCACCACCGGCCGCGCGTGGCCATTCTCGACGAGTCGAACAACATCGTGCGTTCTGAGGCGGGGGTGCTTTCCCGCTTCGAGGAAATGTTCGCCTGATCCGCTTCCGCGTTGGCGCCGCGTGATTTTTTGCCATGAAAGACATCCTACTTCATCCATTCGCCCTCGGCTTTTACACGGGCTGCATCTTCCTCGTTATCGCGCTGTATCATCAGGTCCGCCTGAAAATGGAGCACGCACGCTATCGTCGCATGCTGAGTGACAAGATGGAAATTGATGCGACCGCCGTCTCGAAGCAAAAGGGGGAACTCGAAGCGCTGCGCAAAGAGAGCGAGAATCTGCGGATCAAGGTGCAGTCGCTGAGCGCGCAGCCTGAGCAGAAGCTCGCCCGCGAGGTCGAGATTTTTGCACGCGCGGAGAAAAAAATGACGGTCGCCGCGCCGGGATTTGCCTCGCCGTGGGAGCAGGCAAAGCAGGCCGCGTGGCAGGAACTTAGCGAGGAGGAAACCGGCAGGAGCGCGCCTCGCACTTTGTTCCAACGCTTTTTCGGCGGGAATGCCGAGCCGACGCGATCACTGCCGGCGAATTCCGAATCCGCGAAGCAGCCCGCGCAGTCCGGCAGCTAGAGCCCAAGCGGAGCAGCTAGGGCTGCGTGCGAAGCGGACGCTCCTCGTCGGCGTCAATGTAGTCGAACATCGTCTGGATTTCGTCCCGGCTGGAAAAGCCGCCCTCAGCCTTGCGTTGTTTCAGACGCTCGCTGGCCGCGTCGTTCCAGCCGCGCTTGCGCATGAATTCATTCCACACGGTTGCGTCATGCTCGGTGAATTGCCGTCCGCGCCCGCGGCACCAGGCGAGCGTCTCGTCGTCCGACGCGCCGCCCTTCACATGCTCCACGATTTGCGCGTACGGCACGCCGAGGAACTGCACGCACGTGTTGTCGAAGCCCTCGCCGAGATTCGTCTGGAAATCAGCCGGCAATTCGCCGCGCTGATGCAGGCGGATCTTGTCGAGCATTCGCCCGAAATAGACGAGGCCGCCAACTCTGTCGTGAGGACTGCGCAGACCGGAAACTTTCATGCGCGTGATGTACGGGGCGCGGGCCGATCGCGCACGCGCAAAAATCCCGCCTCAGTTGTTCTCCGGCAGACCTTCCTTGTGCCCGAGATTTTTCACCGGCGCAAAGATCGCCTGCACATCGCGCAGCAATTCCTCGTCGGGCGGCTCCGCGGCCCACTTCGCCCAATTGCGGATGTTGTTCGGATTCGCGCTGCCGCTCACCGTTGTCGTAATGTCGGGATTCGCGATCGAAAATTGCAGCGCGAGCTTCGCGATGTCCGAACCGCGCTTCGCGCACAGCGCCGCGGCCTCGCGCGCCGCGGCCTTCACGGATTCCGGCTCCTTCAGCCAGGCGGGCAGGGGAGCATTCGTGAGCAGGCGCGCGGAGAAAGGGCCCGCATTCATCGCGCCGACACCCTTCGCCTTCAGATACGGCACGGCCTCGTCAGCAAAACGCGTGTTCTGCAGCGTGTATTGGTTGTAGCTCAGCACGCAATCCACGTCCGTCTGATCGAGGATGAATTTGAACACCTTCATCGGATACCCGCTGAAGCCGATGAAGCGCACCTTGCCCGACTGCCGGATCTTTTTCAGCGCCGGGATCGTCTCATCCACGATCTGCTGCATCGGCACGAACTCGATGTCGTGGCACAGGATGATGTCGAGATGATCCGTGCCGAGACGGTGCAGCGACACGTCCACACTTTCCGCCACGCGCTTCGCGGAAAAATCAAAATGCGTGAGGTCGTAGCGCCCGAGCTTCGTGCAAAGCGTGTAGCTCTCGCGTGGCACGCCTTTCAGCGCGATGCCGAGCAGCACCTCGCTCATGCCGCGACCGTAGAATGGCGACGTATCAAGGAAGTTCAGCCCGCACTCCAACGCCACGCGCACGCTGTCCATCGCCTCATCGAGCTTCACGCTGCGAAACTCCGCACCGAGCGACGACGCGCCGAAGCTGAGGATGGGAAGTTGGAGACCGGTTTTGCCGAGTGCGCGGGTTTGCATGGTTTTGAGGCAGCCTTTCAAATGGGGCTTCCGTCCGGACATCCAGAACAAAATGCGGAATCAGTGTGCGCATCGGGAAATGTCCCGGCCGCCTGTGTTCCGATGCGTCAGCTTTGCCGGACCGCCTCGGTGCGTTTGCCCCGAGGAGACAAAAAGATCCAACGGTCGCCGCGAGATCGCGAGCTAGTTGGAAACCAGTCTTCCTTGCGATGCTTCAATGGACCACCGGCCGGGTTTTGTGCCGATCACGTAATGGGAGCGCCTTTGCTCGAAATACCTCGTCTGGTATGGCGGCACCACCATCTCCTGAATGTGGGCGTTGTGCCGGATCATTTCATTGATGTCGGTCGAGCCGGGCTGGTCGGAGAAATACACGAAGAAAGTCATGAAACACGAGGTGTCGTTGACCACGTACACGGCATTCCGGAAAAGATTCGAGTAATAGTAAGTTCCGGGCGTGCCTGCGTCCTTCAGGCGTGCGCACGGTGCTTGGCGTGCGCGGGTGCGCGCGGAATCCGTCATTTGGCATCGGTCGTATGAATCCACTCCTGCAAAGGCGCTGCCAGCGAATGCAAGAACGGCGAGGAATCGGAGGGTTTTCATAAGTAAGGGGTATTTGCGGGTGATTTTGAGGTTTATGGTGATAATGGTAAAAGTTGCGCATATTCGCAGCTCTTCAAGGGAATACTGCGAAGATCGTCAGATTGATCTGACAAAGAATCGCGACCGCCGGCCCTGCTGCGCGCATCAGTTTCTCTGCGCCATTTCAAAATTCACCTCCTGATGATTAGTCTGCGCTGCTGGCCTCGGACGTCTTCTCCGCGTCGCAGTGCTCGCAAAATGGGAGCAGCGAGTGGCGGATGCCGTGGCAGCTCTGGCATTCCTCGAACAGCCGCGAGCCGCAGGCCGGGCACGCGTAGGG
>JBDSAR010000572.1:0-7295 GCA_039922035.1 Chthoniobacteraceae bacterium | reverse complement strand
GCACGGACAATTTTCAGACGCGCTACCTCACGAACGATCTCTGCGCCTTCACGAAAAAAGTGAACGTGTACGGCAGCATCTTCCGCTTCGACGGGCAGGCGACGGTCTTCGCGCCACACCTCGGCGGACCCTGCTATCGCTGCATGTTTCCCGAGCCGCCGCCGCCGGGAATGGTGCCGACTTGCGCGGAGGGCGGCGTGCTCGGCGTGCTGCCGGGAATCATCGGCGTCATTCAGGCGATCGAGGCGGTGAAGCTGATCTGTGGCATCGGCGAAACGCTCATCGGGCGGCTCGTGGCGTTCGACGCGCTCGCGATGAAGTTTCGCGAGTTCAAGCTGCGCAAGGATCCGAAGTGCCCGGTGTGCAGTGCGAATCCGACGATCACGGACCTCATTGACTACGATCAATTTTGCGGCATCCCGCAGCAGAAAAAGCGTGAGGAGGAGGACTCGCATGTGCCGCATGTGAGCGTGGAGGAACTCAAGGCAAAGCTCGATGGCAGCGGGAAGTTCCGGCTCATTGATGTGCGCGAGCCGTACGAGCGCGACATCTGCGGGCTGAAAAGCGCGGAGCTGATCCCGATGGCGCAGCTCCCCGCGCGCATGAGCGAACTCGATTCCGCCGAGGACACGATCCTCGTTTGCAAAAACGGCGCACGCTCGGCGCACGCGGTGAAGATGCTGCAGGAGGCGGGCTTCGGGCGCGTGTGGAATGTCGCGGGCGGCTTCGACGCGTGGGCGGCACGCATTGATGCGAATTTCCCGAAATACTGATCGGCGATGAAACTCTGCGCGCTCCTCGCGACGGCGATCACCGCATTTGCCGCAGCGGAGGATGTGTCCGCGCTGCTGGAGCCGATCCGCGTGAAGCACTCGCTGCCTGCGCTCGCTGCGGCGTCCATTTCAGCCGGTGAAATCCTCGACGCAGGCGCTGCCGGGCTGCGGAGGGCGGACGGCACGGCGCGCGTGACGCTCGACGACAAATGGCACCTCGGCTCCTGCACGAAATCCATGACGGCCTCGGTCGCCGCGATGCTCGTCGAGCGCGGCACGCTGAAGTGGGACACGACGCTCGCGGATGCCTTTCCAAAAATGGCGATGGATGCCGCATGGCGCAGTGTGAGACTGGAGCTGTTACTCGCGCATCGCGCCGGTGCGCCGCACGATCTCCCTCTCCCGCTGATGGTGCGTGCGAAGATGGACCAAGGCCCGCTCACCGTGCAGCGAATGGAACTCGTGCGCGCACTTTTGCAGACTGCGCCGGATCCCGCTCCGGGCACGAAGCATGTCTATTCGAATCAGGGCTATATCATCGCGGGCGCGATGCTCGAAGAGGCGACGGGCAAGCCATGGGAGGATCTGATGCGCGAGATGCTCTTCCGTCCGCTGAAGCTGGAGAGTGCGGGCTTCGGTGCACCCGGCTCGGCGAACGATGTCGATCAGCCTTGGGGGCATCTCCGCGCGGGGACGCACAACGGGCCGGTCACGCCGGGGCCGATGGCGGACAATCCGCCTGTGCTCGGGCCGGCGGGAACCGTCCACATGAGCATCCGTGATTTCGCGCGCTACGCGGGATGGCACGCGGGTGAGGCGCGGCGCAGTGCGAAATTGCTCACGGTGGAATCATTTCGAAAGCTGCACACCGCCGTGGAAGGACAGGACTACGCGCTCGGCTGGATCACCGCGCAGCGTCCGTGGGCCGGGGGTCGCGTGCTCGTGCACAACGGCTCAAACACGATGAATTTCGCCGTGATGTGGGTCGCGCCCGAGCGGGACTTTGCCGTCGTCGCCGCGACGAATGTATTCGGGCCGGATGCGGAAAAGGGATGCGATGAAGCCGTCGGCACATTGATCCGCCGATGGGAGGCCGGCCGGAAATGAACGTGCCCATCGAGCTGCTGCGCTGCCCGATCACAGGGCAGACGGTGACGCCCGCGGAGGAAACTGTGCAGCGCGATTTGCAGCAGCGGCAGCAGAGCGGCGCGCTGCGGAATCGCGGCGGGGAAATCGCTGAGCCATTCGACGGCGGACTGCTCACCGCGGATGGCGCGTGGTTTTTCCCGATTCGCAGCGGCATCCCGGTAATGCTGCCGGGCGAAGCCATCGCGGCGGCGGTTCGCTAGCGGCCGAGCCGTGAAATCGGCGTTCAAGCGCCGGGTAATGTTACATTTTAGCGACACCTCCGAGGAAATACGAAGGCATGCGGAAGCCGGGCGCGGATGGAAGTTGACGGGCACGCAAGACCGGCAACCATGCGCGCCATGACGGAGCGCACCACCACCGGCCCCCTGCTCTCCCGACGATTCCATCTTGTGCTTTTGCATCTGGCGGAGGAGGCGCGGCGGGATCTCGATTCGATCGCGGTGCGTCCCGATCGCGCGATTCACTCGCTGCGCACGCGGATGAAGAACCTGCGCGCGCTGCTGGTGCTCGTGAAGCCGCGCATGCCCAAGCCCGAGCGGAAATCCGTCGCGAAGCTGGCGGGCGCACTGAAGGACGCATTCTCCGAACAGCGCGACGCGCACGTCGTCGCGGCGCTGCGCACAAAATTTCCCGGCATCCAGGGCTCCACTGCGAAGCAAAATGCGGCGACGGAAAACGCGGAGCGGGCCAGAAAGGCGAAGGCGGATGCGAGCCGGCTGATCCGTATGGTGTCGAAACTCACGCTGAGCGGGCTCACGTGGGCTGACGTGATGGCCGGATATCTGTGGAGCTACCGCGCGGGGCGGAAGGCGCTGAAGGCGTGCGAACGCGAGCGCACTCCGAAGTCGTTCCACGAATTGCGGCGGCCGGTGAAGGACCTTTTCTACCAATCGCAGGTGCTGCAACCGCTGGACGGGATGAAGCACCGGCGCAGCGCGGCAGACCGGCTCGGTGACCGACTCGGCGAGATGAACGATCTCCACCTTCTCCATGCGCGGGCGAAAAAATCCCGTTCATCGGATGCATTGAAACACATCGCGAAAAAGCAGCGGGCACTCAAGCCGGCGATTTTCAAGGCGGCGGCAAAACTTTTTGCCGAACGCCCGGGCGGGATCGAACGCACACTGGAACGCTGCGTAAAATTTCAGCCGGCGATCACCGCGCAGGCCGTGCGGCAGACGTGATCATCCCGTTTACCTTGGCTTGGTGCGCGGCTTGACCTTCGGACGCACGATGCGCGGCTTCTTCCGGCTGGCCTTCACTTCGCCGAGTGCGAGGGCCATGAATTCCGACTGGCTGTCGCGCTTGGCCTCGCCCTCGGCGCGCGGGATCTGCGTGTAGCCGCCCTCGGAATCGAGCAGCCATCCCCTCGTGTTGTCGGCAAGCTGGCCGCCGAGAATTTGGTTCACGATGCGGGTGCGCAGCGTCTCGTCCTCGACAGGCACGACGAGTTCGACGCGGTTATAAAAATTCCGCGACATCCAGTCGCCGCTGCCCATGTACACCTCGGGCTTGCCGGCATTTTCAAAATAGAAAATGCGCGAGTGCTCCAGAAACCGCCCAACGATGCTGCGCACGGTGATGTTCTCGCTGAGGCCCGGCACGCCGGGGCGCAGGCAGCAGATGCCGCGGACGATGAGGTCGACCTTCACGCCGGCCTGCGATGCGCGGTAGAGTGCCTCGATGGTCTTTGCGTCGCTGAGCGAATTCATCTTCACGATGATGCGCGCGGGCTTTTTGCGCTGCGCATTTTCCGCCTCGCGCTCGATGAGCGCATTCACGCGCTGCAAGAGATCGAACGGCGCGACGAGCAGCTTCCGCATCGGCTGGAAGCGGCCGTAGCCGGTGAGTATGTTGAAGAGATTCGTCGCATCCTCGCCGATGTCGGGTGATGCGGTGAGCAGGCTAAGGTCGGTGTAAAGGCGTGCGGTGGTCGGGTTGTAATTGCCCGTCGCAATGTGGATGTAGCGGCGCAGGTGATCGTCGTCCTTGCGCACCACGAGCGTGATTTTCCCATGCACCTTGTGGCCGACGAGGCCGTACACGACATGCACGCCTGCGGCCTCGAGGCGCCTCGCCCACTCGATGTTGTTCGCCTCGTCGAAGCGCGCCTTCAGCTCGGTGACGGCGGTGACCTGTTTGCCATTTTCCGCCGCCTGCATGAGTGCGCCGACGATCCGCGCGTCGCCGCCGGTGCGGTAAAGCGTCTGTTTGATCGCGAGCACATTCGGATCGCGCGCGGCCTGCTCCAGAAAATCCACGACGGTGCCGAAGCTCTCGTAGGGACTGTGGATGAGCACATCGCGCCGCCGGATCGTGGTGAAGAGCGACGCACGATCACGGACGGCGGGTGCGGTGGGCGCGAGGAACGGCGCATCGCGCAGCTCCGGTGAATGCGCGCCCTCGTAGATCGCCATGAGTCGCGTGGGATTCACCGGGCCGTCGATGATGTAAAGGTCGTCCTCGGTGAGGCCAAAATTATCCAGCAGCATCTGCCAGATCGGCTGTGGGCATGCCTCGTCCACCTCCAGGCGGACCGCCTCGCCGCGGCGACGGTTGCGCAGTTCCTCCTCGACGGCCTTGAGCAGGTTGCCGGCGTCGATTTCGTCCACGTACAGCTCGCTGTTGCGCGTGATGCGGAAGCACCACTGGCCGCGGATTTTCGTGCCGGGAAAAAGATCGCCGAGGTAGTGGCCGATGAGCACGGCGAGGAAGACGAAATCCATCGCGCCATCCTCGCGCGGCAGGCGCACGAGGCGCGGCAGCACGCGCGGCACCTGCACCACCGCGAGACGCGAGACGGCGTCGCCGTCCTGCTCGATGTCGAGGCTCACGCCGATGTTCAGCGACTTGTTCAGGATGTGCGGAAACGGGTGCGCCGGATCCACCGCGAGCGGCGTGAGCACCGGCCGCACCTGCGCACGGTAGTACTCGTCGAGCCACTTCCGGTCGGCCTCCTTGAGTTCATTGTATTCGAGGAAACGGATGCGCGATTTCGCGAGCTGCGGGCGCAGTTCGCCGCGCCAGAGGCGGTATTGATCCTCGACCATGCGGCGCACGCGCTTTGTCACGGAGCGGAGAATCTCGGCGGCGGTGCGCCCGTCCATGCTGCGCTGCGCCACGTCGCTTTCCATCTGCTGCTTCAGGCCGGCGACGCGCACCTCGAAAAATTCATCGAGGTTCGAGCTGACGATGCAAAAGAATTTCACGCGCTCGAGGAGCGGGTTCGCGGGATTGCCGGCCTCGGCGAGCACGCGCTGGTTAAACTCCAGCCAGCTCAGCTCGCGGTTCAGGAAAATGTCGGGTGGAAGGTCAGTCATGGCTCGTGTTTCGGCTCCCGCACGCTCTGGCTGCGGCCCGGCAGACTGGCAGGCCGGGCCGCCGGGGTAAAGCACGTCAATGTGACATCATTTTCCCACGAAGAGACGGGGGTGTCCCATTTCAAACCACGGAGACGCACAGAATGTTCGCGGAAGAATCACGACGACTTTGTGCGCCTGTGTGGATGACTTCGTGCCCTTCAGTGGTTTTGTCTGCACGCTTCAAATCAGGACGCTGCCTGCCGTCCGTTTGCGTGATCTCGCCGAATGCGCGAATTCGGAAACCGGCAAAGAACCGGCGGGCAATCCGATGGATTGCATGATGCGTTTCGTCTAAACTTCCGGATGCGGCGCGGAATCTCCTCCCATGAAACCGGCAAACCCAAACTGCAACGACTGCCATCCACTCGGGGTCACACGCCGTGCGGCGATCCAGGCGGGGGCGATCGGGCTGCTCGGACTGGGGATGAATCATGTTGCCGGGTTGCGCGCGCTCGGTGCTGCGGCGGGCAGCGCTGCGCAGATGGGGCGGGCGAAGTCGGTGATCTACATTTTCCTCTCGGGCGGGCTCGCGCAGCACGAGAGCTTTGACATGAAGCCGGAGGCGACGCTGGAGGTGCGCGGGGAATTCAAGCCGATCCGCACGAGCGCGCCGGGCATGCACATTTGCGAGCATCTGCCGGAACTGGCGAAGCGCGCGCATAAGTTTGCGCTCGTGCGCTCGCTCACGCATCCGTCGAACGACCACTCGGCGGCGCATCACATCATGCTCACCGGGCACAGCGATCTGCCCGTGGGCTTTGACCCGACGAAGCCGAAGGCGACGGACTACCCGAGCATCGCCGCGGTCGCGGGCCGGGTGCTGCCGGCGCGGAACAATCTGCCGCCCGCCGTGGTGCTGCCGGAAAAGCTGCGGCATCGCGAAGGACGGATGCTCGCGGGGCAGTTCGCGGGGCAGATGGGCAAGCAGCATGACCCGTGGTTCATCGAGATGTCGCCGTATCACCCGGCGCACTACGGGGCGTATCCCGAGTATCTTTTTCACCATGAAAAAGGGAGTGCCTCGGACGCGGGGCTGATCTACGAGGCCCCTCACCTTTCGCTCCCGCAGGGGCTGAGCGTGGGACGCGTGATGGACCGCGTTTCGCTGCGCGGGGAAATGGAGCGGCAGTCGCATTTCCTCGATGGCACGGTGGATGATCCGGGCCTCGACAAATACCGCGACGCAGCGGTGTCGCTAATCACGAATGGGAAAGTTCACGACGCATTCGACATCAGCCGCGCCGATCCGAAGTGGCTGGACCGCTACGGGCGCAACAGCTTCGGCTGGTCGCTGCTCATGGCGCGTCAGCTCCTGGAAGTGGGCGTGCGACTTGTGCAGGTGAATCTCGGCAACAACGAGACGTGGGACACGCATCAGGCGGCGTGGCCGAATTTGAAAAACTTCCTGCTGCCGCCGATGGACCGCGCGGTGAGTGCGCTACTGGATGACCTGGATTCGCGCGGACTGCTCTCGGAGACGCTGATCGTGATGGGCGGGGAATTCGGGCGCACGCCGCGCATCTCGAAAATCGCCGGGGCGACACTTCCCGGGCGCGATCACTGGGGCGCGAGCCAGACGGTGTTCCTCGCGGGAGGCGGCGTGCGCGGGGGCACGGTGATCGGCGCGACGGATCGCATCGGTGCGTATCCCTCGGAATCGCCGCAGCGTCCGGAAAATCTCGCGGCGACGATTTATCAGGGTCTCGGCCTGCCGCGGACGATCGAATGGCACGACCCGCTGGATCGCCCGCACACGGTGTACGATGCGGAGCCGATTCCAGGGCTCACGTAGGCGTTGCGGCACTGGGAGCGGCGACAGGCGTGTCGCCGCTTCCAGCGCACACCTCCGGCGCTTCGCGCACGCTCCCCGCCCCTAAGCTGTGCCCGCGTCGCGGTTCATCTCCACCAGTGAACCCCGCCAGGAAATTCTCAGACACGATCCGCCGCCGATGCGCGGAATATATCCGTCCGCTCACACTGCTCATCGCGCTCGCGCTGCTGCCCGCATTCC
>JBDSAR010000571.1:0-2428 GCA_039922035.1 Chthoniobacteraceae bacterium | reverse complement strand
CGGCTACGGCATCAAGGGCGTGATCTGGTACCAGGGCGAGAGCAACGCGGGCCGTGCGTGGGAATATGCGCAGCTTTTCCCGTACATGATCGAGCAGTGGCGCGCGGAGTGGAAGCAGGGCGACTTTTCATTTTACTGGGTGCAGCTCGCGGATTTCAAACCCGAGAAGACCGAGCCCGGCGACAGCGATTGGGCCGAGCTGCGCGAGTCGCAGACGAAGACGATGAAGCTCGCGAACACCGGCCAGTGCGTGATCACCGACCTCGGCGAGGGCAAGGACATTCATCCGAAAAACAAGCATGACGTGGCCGCGCGCCTCGTGCGCTGGGCATTGGTGAAGGACTACGGGATGAAGTTCGCGTATCGCAGCCCGGAGTTCAGCAAGCTGGAGATCAACGGCGACAAGGCAGCCGTAACTTTCGATCTTTTCGGCAGCAGCGCGCTGCGTCCGTTCGATGTGACGGAGGCCATCGGCTTCGCCGCCTGCGGCGAGGACAAGGTGTGGCATTGGGCGAAGGGCAAGCTCGTCGCCGGCAACAAAGTCGAACTGACCAGCGACAAGGTGAGCGCGCCCATCGCCGTGCGTTACGCGTGGGCCGACAACCCGGTGGCGAATCTCTTCAGCAACGAGGGTCTGCCGGTGACGCCATTCCGCACGGATGACTTCGAGATGATCACGAAGCCGAAGCCACCGGTCGCCCCCGCGCCTGCGCCCGCGCCGAAGCGGTAGTCGAATCAGCGCGCGAACGTGACGAGTTCCGGCTGCCGTTCGACGGCGGCGAAGAAGCTCGGGAACTGCGGCGCCCAGCCGAGTGCGCGGAGCTTCGCATTGCTCACGCGCTTGCTCGTCCAACCGCGCTTGCGGTTCGGATCGATCGGGCCCAGCGGCGGAAGCGGAAGCGAGAAGCGCTGTGCGAGCCACGCGTAGTTCTCACGCTGCGGCATCGGCGCGTCGTCGCTGACGTTGAAGATTCCGCTCACATCCCGCATCGCGAGCGCAAGCAGCGCGCTGGCGATGTCGTCGCGATGGACTTGGTTCACGATGCGCCCGCCATCACCCTCGATGACCGCATCGCCGCTGAAGAACTTGCGCAACAGCACCGAGCGCCCCGGCCCGTAAATCCCCGCGAGCCGCGCGACGATGCCGCCGCGCGCGAGCACGAGTTCTTCCGTCCCGCGCAGGATGTGTCCGGTTTCCCCCGGCGGCTCGGCGGCGCTGTCCTCGGTCACGACCGCCCCATCCACCTGCGCATACACGCTCGTGCTGCTCGTGAAGATGAGCCTTCGCGGCGCGAACGCATCAAGGAGATTGAGTGCACCTTTGAAATAAACGCTGCGATACGACTCCGCCCCGCCGCGCCCGGAACTCGCGCAGTGAATCACGACATCCGGCGCACCTCCCTGCCCCGCCGCGATCGCATGCACCGCATCCGCATTCGAGATGTCGCAAGCTGCCATGGGAAACCGTTCGTCATTCAGCGCCGCCGCGGACTCCGGCGAATGCGTGAGCCCGCGCACTTCCCAACCGGCGCTGTGGAAAATCCGCGCTGTCGCGAGACCGACAAACCCACAGCCAGCGATGACGACGCGCGGCATGGCTCAGGTGAAAAACTCCACGCGCTTGCTCAGCATTTTCTCACCGTCAAACTCGAACCATCCCTCGAACCGCTGCCCCGCGAGCACCTGCGGGAGCCAGTGCTGATCGTCCTCCCACATCTCGTGAAACGGCACGGCGTCCGCCGGGAACCACATCGGCAGCGCCTCGTCCGTCTCGATCATCTCGCCGACAAAATCGCGCGCGACAAAGACCGCGCAGTGCAGGCTGAAGCCGTCGGTGAACTGAAACCTCACGACTCCGCGATCCTCGAGCAGCAGTGGCGTCACGCCGATC
The DNA here is from genome assembly GCA_039922035.1 of Chthoniobacteraceae bacterium. GTDB lineage: Bacteria > Verrucomicrobiota > Verrucomicrobiia > Chthoniobacterales > Chthoniobacteraceae > SXWH01. Next base: position 537 of record JBDSAR010000571.1, on the reverse strand, counting down.
TCCTCTTGCACTTCGCGGATGGCCGCAGCGAGCGCCGTCTCGCCGGGTTCGAGTTTGCCGCCGGGTCCGTTGATTTTTCCCGCACCCAGGCCGCGCTTCTTGCGGATGAGCAGAACGCGCCCGTCCTTCACGATGAAGCACAGGTTCGCGAGTTGGCGCGGCTGCCAGTTTTGCCAGTCCATGCGCGGAGTGTGCACGTGCCGCTTGAATTGTGAATGGCGGAAACGCGCGCCGCGGGGTTTTCTCTGCGTATGAAACCGCAGACTGCCTTCCGCATTTCAGCCATCATGGGGTTCCTCGCCGTCGCGCTCGGCGCATTCGGCGCGCACGGGTTGCACGACGTGCTGGAGAAAAACGCGCGCCTCGCAACGTGGGAGACCGCCGTGCTGTATCACCTCACGCACGCCGTCGTGCTGCTCGTCAGCGCCACATTGCGCCCGCTCCACTCTGCATCGTGGTGGCTCATGCTCGCAGGCGTGATCATTTTCAGCGGCACACTCTACGTCCTCGCGCTCACGAACATGAAATGGCTCGGCG
>JBDSAR010000570.1:0-2601 GCA_039922035.1 Chthoniobacteraceae bacterium | reverse complement strand
TTCATCAGCGTGCAGGCGTATCTCTTCATGGCGCTCGGGCTCTCGTGCTTCATCCTTTTGTCGCTCTTTTTCTTCCGGCAGGTCGCGCGCGAACGCGGCCCGGCGACGGATCAGATTTTCCCCGCGGCCACGCTCATCCTCGGGCTCTCCGCCCTCGTCGCCACGATCATCGCGTGCGCCTCGGTGGACTACGGGCTGAAGTTCGCCATCGGCGCGGTTGCCGAGGGCGGCGTCTCGCTCGGCGTATTCGTTTACATGTTCTTCGTCCTCTTCCGCGATGGCCTGAAGGAGGACGAGGTGATCACACTGCCACCCTCTGACTTCGCCTGACCTATGCTCGAAACACTGCTCATGGCCCTCGCGGGCATCGGCCTGCTCGCCGTCTTCATCGGACGTCACATCATGATCCGCGACACCGGCGGCGACCTGCCGTTCCTGTGGATGATCGCGCTGCGGATGATCCCATTTTCCGACCTCGTGTACATGGTGCGCCACTTCGCGCAGGCCAGGAAGGGCGGCCTCCTCGCCATCGCCGGAATGTGGCTGATGGTTCCCTACGCCGGCACGAAGCTCTGGGAGGAGCAGACGCAGTTCAAAAAGCACGCCGAGAAGTGGAAGGGCGAATTTGCGAAGCACATGGAAAAACGCCGCGAGGAAGGACTCTCCGGGAAACTCGCGCAGATGTCCGGCGAACAGGCGTCCGCCTGTGTGAAATACGACAGCCACAAGCTGGCGGAAAAGGAAAAGATCGTGAACCAGCTCAACGCACGGCTCGCTTGGTGGCATCAGCAGCTCCAAGGGCGGAGGGCATCGCTCGATCCAAAGGACGCCGCCGCCGTGCAGGAGTTCAACGCCGACGCCGCGGCGTACGCGAGCCTCAATGAGATCGCGAAGGAGAAAAGCCAGGAGCTGCTGACCCTTCGCTCCAACGCGAACCGATAGCAGGCCGGCCTGTGCCGCCGAAGATTGCACGTCAGAGGCGCTGCTCCGTCAGTGACCCGCCGCAGTGCGTCCTTCCGGCGAAAAAACAAAACCCCGGCCTCTCTCGAAGCCGGGGTTTGCTTTGAATTTCTGAGCTGTCGCTTACTTCGCAGGCGCGGGCGCGGCAGGCGCCGGCGGCTTCGGAGCGGGCGCGGGCGCGGCATCCGGCGGGGCGTTGATCACCTCGTCGGTGGTCGGCGCGGGCTTCGGAGGCTTCGGCGCGGAAGGCACGGGAGCCGAGGGAGATGGAGCGGCGTCAATCTTCTCCTTCGCGGTACCGGCAGCGGCGTCCACCTTGGCATTGGCACCTGCACCGGCAGCCTTCACGGCGTCAGCAGCGCCCGGTCCGCCGACTTTGCCAGCCTGATCGGCTGCTTTGTCCACGGCCTTGGTCGTAGATTCCTTGGCCTTGTCGGCGGCCTTGTCCACGCTCTTCTTGGCGTCGTCTTTTTTGGCGTCCACGCTCTTTTCCTCGCAGGCGGTGAAGCCCAGCGCGGCGATGGCGGCGATGATGATGTATTTTTTCATAAGGGTATGTAGTTGTGTTTGGAGACCACCGGGGGGCGGTCACCGGCAAATGTGACAGCCCGGTGGCACTGCGGTCAATCACCGAGCGACGCTGGGATTTGAGGGAACCGCGCTAGGCCTTCCCGCAGAGCTTCTCCAGCAGACCGGTCATGCGCCCGAGCATCGTGCGCGGATCGTCCAGCAGGCCGGCGGCGGCGAGCGCCTGATCGGCGACCTGCTGCGCGATGACCTTGCCGAGTTCGGCGTCGGAATGGCGCATTTTTTCCAAGCTCACGATCAGCGCGTGGTCGGGATTGATTTCAAGGTCCGGCTTTGGCTCCGGCCCGGTGTCCATGTCGCGCTGCATCGCCTTCATCATGCGGCGCATGTTCACCGTCATCTCGGTGTCCGAGCTGAGCGCGATCGCCGGGCTGCCGACGAGCCGCTTCGACACGCGCACCTCGCCCACGCTCTCGCCGACGCTCTCCTTGATGAACTCCGCGAGCTTCTTCGCCTGATCCTCGCTGAGCCCCTTCGATTCCTGGTCGAGCTTCACGTCCGCCTTCTCCGCCGCGACGAGCTTTTTTCCGTCAAAATCGCGCAAGTTTTCCAGCACGAATTCATCGCGCGCATCCGTGAGGAACAGCATCTCCCACTTCTTCTCGCGGAAAACCTCATAGCTCGCCGCCGCCTCGCACGCCTCGCGGCTCGCTGCGCTCAGGTAGTAAATCTCCTTCTGGTCCTCCGGCATCCGCGACACGTAGTCCGCGAGGCTCGTGAACTTCCCGCTTTCCGTCGTGCTCGATTCAAAGCGCAGCAGCTTCGCGAGCGCCTCGCGGTGCGAGTAATCGTGCGCCACTCCTTCCTTCAGGCAGTGCCCGTGCTCCTTGAAAAAGCGCGCGAACTTCTCCGGGTCTGCCTTCGCCTCCTCATCCAGATATTTCAGCAGCCGCTTCGTCAGCACGTCCCGCAACTTCGCGATGAGTGCGCTGTCCTGCATCGTCTCGCGCGAAATGTTCAGCGGCAGATCCTCGCTGTCCACCACACCGCGGAGAAAGCGCGTCCACTCCGGCAGCAGCGTCTTCGCGCGCGACTGGATGAGGATCTTTTTGC
>JBDSAR010000569.1:0-11553 GCA_039922035.1 Chthoniobacteraceae bacterium | reverse complement strand
GCATCCAGTGCGCCATCGCGCTCGGCGTCTTCATGGGCCTTTTCTATAGCGGCGGGGTCGTGATGCAAAATGCGGTGCAGCCACTGCCCGCCGGCCTGATGCTGAAATGGATCACCGGTGGCATCCTTCAGTGCGTGCTCGTGGCCATCGTCCTTTTCCTCGTCCACAAGCCTGCGAAGGGCTGTCCGGAGATCAGCGGGCAGTGAACGCATACGCCCGCTGCTCCGGACGGAAATGACACGCCCCAGCTGTCCGCACGGCTGCCCGATCGAAAAAGTCGGCCCACCCGATCCGCCGAGCCAGTCGTGAGCGGTCATTCCGAACTCACCCTGCCTCAGTTCAGATTCGGGTGCTGGAAGATGGCTCCGTCGAGGCGGCGGGAGCCGGGGCCTCCGAAGCGGACGTCGAGCTTTTCGGCGCTTGCCTTGCCCTCGATGCGCACGGAATGCCGGCCGCCTGCGAGGTGGACGGGGATGAATGTCCACCCGCTGCCGTGCGGCCACGCCTGCGGCCGGCCGTCCACGGAGAGGCGCAGGTTTGCCGCGCCGCGGAGCTGGAACTGGTACACGTCGGTCGCGGGGGCGCTGAACCACGCTTCGAGCGTGAAGGTCTCGTCGCTGCGGATGCCGGCAGTCTGCAGCCAGTCGTCGGCCGCCTTTTGCACGACGGTCTTTTTCCCTCCGGAGCCGGTGATCGTGAAGCCATTGGCGTACGGCATGCGCGCATACGAGGAGGGCGGGGGAAGCGCGGGCGGCGGCTTGATGCGCACGGTGATGGGTTCGCCGAGCACCTGTTTTGCCTCGCCAAAAATGGCGACGGGCTGGATGCGGATCGGGCCCTGCCCGAGCACGCGCGGATCGATCGTGGCGGTGCCGCTGTCGCCTTCGATGCGGGCGACTTCGTCGAGGTCCTGGAAAAAGAGGAGGGTCTTCGCGCCGGGTGCATTCGCGGCGATGGTGATCGGCTTGTCCCAAGTCGCGGTCGCGGGCGGTGCAGTGATGCGGAAGACGGATTCGCCGTTTCGCACGGTGACGGGGATGCGGACGCTGCCGCGGGTGAGGATGGCATCGGTGCCGGTGGCTGCGATGATGAATTCATGCGGGCCGTCAACGGTGTCGGCGGTGTTGAGATCGAAGGGCTTGCCGGGCTGGGTCACGCCGACACGGCGCCCGTCGAGGTAGAGTTCGAAGATGCCGGGCTTGATGCCGTCGGCGGAGCTTGCCGTGGGCGAAATCTGGAGGTGGCCTTTCAGAATCGCGCCGGGCTTCAGGTCGCCGGCGAGCACAGTGAGTTCCTTTTTCCAAGGAGCGCAGAGTGCGTCGCCGACGATGAGGAGCTGGTATGGGCCTGAGAGCGACTGGTAATACGCCTCGGCGAGCGAGCAGCCTTGCGCGTAATGGAAGTGGATGAAGGGCGTGGGAAATTTCTGCTGGATCGCGTAGGGCTCGGTGACGGTGCCGCTCGCGCCCGCTGCGCCACCGCGGATGAATTCGGTGAGCGGAGTCTGGCCGTCGGATTCGCCGAGCATGCCGCCGCAGCTCGTGAGGTTGTCCCCGATCGCGCCGGCCACCAATCTGCTGCCGCTCGCCGCCCACGAAAATTCCGCGCTGCCGACGGTGACTCCGGCGACGCTGCCCTTTTTCGCGGGCACCACGCCGTATTCGACGTCCGACGATACGCCGATGTCGCGGAGCTTTTCCGCGGCGCGCTGGAATCCCCACTCGCGGGTGGTGGAACGCACGTCGCGGTTCGCCATGAAATAGACCGTGCCCTTGGGCCGTGAGCCGTCGGCGCCGATGGACCGCTGGAGCGAGGCCAGGGATTCGGCGACGGAATTGCCGCGGCCGCTGGTGCATGCGAGCACGGTGGAGAGCAGGTAGCGGAGCCCTTTGTCCGGCGGCCCCCAGTGTCCGTTCGGTTGCCAGCCGACGTTTGCGCGGAATCCGCTCGTGGGGGTGATCTCGAATTTCACCGTCTTCGCGCGTTCGGCGACGATCGCGAAGTCCTCACGTGAGCGGATGCTGGCGAGGTCGGGATCGCTTTTCGCCGTCTGGATGTCCCACCACCCGTTGTCCACGGCGTCGCGCAGTGCGCCGATGGCGGCGTTCGGATTGCCGAGGCGCGCTTGCACGCAGGCGATATTGTAAAGCAGCTCGGTGCTCGTGGGGTGACTCTTTCTGAGCGTCAGCAGCGTATCGAGGATCGGCTGCAGGCCGGAGTCCGGAGCCGCCGGGATCGTCGTGAGCTTCGGCGGCGGGGGGAGGGTCTTGTCTGGCGCATCGCCGGGGCCGGCGATTTTTCCGCGGAGCGAGGCCATGGTTTCGGTGTAGAGCTTCCTGTCCTGCTCGCTCCAGTCGGTTTCCGGCGCGATGCGGATCGGCTGGCGGTCGTAGAAGTTCACGTTCAGCCCGAGGTAGGCGGGATTTTTCCCCATCGTAAACTGATAGAGGTAGGTGAGTCCGTTGATGGACGCCGGCTGCGAGATCACCTTTGGGAACTGCTTGCCGGCCATGTCGGAGGTGACATCGATCGCCCACGGGAAATCCGCGCTGTAGATCACATAGTCAATCTGCGCAGCGATGCCGCGCTGCTCCGCCGCATGAAGGACCGGCGCGAGGATTTTCGTGCGGAAGTCCTCGACGTTCATCTGCTCAAAGCCGGGCAGGTTCCGCAGCCGGACGACATTCGTTGGCGGGATGTGGCGCGCGGCGATGTATTCGTTCGCGATGAAAGTGGACGCCCAACTGTCGGCATTCACGACGACGAGCGCAGTCTCGGGTCCGCCGCCTGCGGATGCGGGCGGGGCGGCGGCGCACGCGACTGCCGCGGCGAGCAGGATGCGAAGGATTCCGAAGGAAGGCTGGATGGAAGATTTTCCGGTGCGTGCGGACATGGGCGGCAGCCTCCATCGCCGAATCCCCGTGAAAAGAAAACCTCCAATCGCGCCGCGCGGGCAGCGGAACCTTGCCAGCGTCGCGGCGCTTTCGCAGGATGGCGCGACATTGAACGAAACGACCATCATCGCCGCGACACTGTGTGGTGCAGCCTTGGGTGCCGGGCTGGTGTGGCTGTTCGGGAGGCAGCGAATCAGCGCCGCCGTGGCCGAGAGCGAGGCGCGATCGCAGGCGGCTCATGCGGAGGAAAAACTCGCGCTCTCGAAGAGCCTCGCGACGGCGGAGGCGAACGAATCCTCGGCCCGCTCGCGCATCGCGGACCTTCAGCGTGAGCGTGACGAGCGCGAGCAGGCGCTGGCGGAATTGCGCAGGACAAAGGGCGAGGCAGACTCGCGGGTGGCTGCGCTCGACATGCAAATTTCCGAGGAACGCGAACAGGCGGCGGAGAAGCTCGCGTTGCTCGACACCGCGGAGAAGAAGCTGACGGACACCTTCCGCGCGCTGAGCGCGCAAGCACTTCAGAACAGCAACGCGTCCTTCCTCGAACTTGCAAATGCGACACTCGGCAAATTTCAGGAAAAGGCGACCGGTGATCTCGCGCAGAAGCAGCAGGCGATCGCCGAGCTGCTCGCGCCCGTGCGCGAGTCGCTCGCGCGTGTGGACACGCAGATGAACGAGATCGAGAAGACGCGCGCGGGTGCATACGAAGGCCTCATCGCGCAGGTGAAATCCCTCGGCGAAACGCAGCAGCAGCTCCGCGGCGAGACGGGCCGCCTCGCGAGCGTGCTGCGCTCCACGGGTGCTCGCGGGCGCTGGGGCGAAATCCAGCTTCGCCGTGTCGTCGAGCTGGCTGGGATGCAGGATCACTGCGATTTTTACGAGCAGCAGACGGGCGGCGGCGAAGGCGGCAGGCTGCGCCCTGACATGCTCGTGAAGATGCCCGGGGGAAAAACGATCGTTGTGGATTCCAAGGTGCCCTTCAGCGCGTACGACCGCGCGATTTCCGCGAACGACGACGTGGTGCGTGCCGCCGCCTACCGGGAGCATGCGCAGGCGGTGCGCGAGCACATCAAGGCGCTCTCGGCGAAGAGCTACTGGGAGCAGTTCGGCGAAGCGCCGGAGTTCGTCGTGCTCTTTTTGCCGGCGGAGACTTTCTTCGGCGCGGCGGTGGAGCACGATCCTGAGCTGATCGAATTCAGCGCGGAGAAAAATGTGATGCTCACAACGCCGATGACGCTCATCGCGCTGCTGCGCGCGGTGCATTACGGCTGGCGGCAGGAGAAGCTCGCGGAGAATGCGAAGCTGATCAGCGAACTCGGCGCGGAACTTTACGAGCGGCTGTCGAAGCTTGGCGAGCACTTCGCAAAGGTCGGCAAAAGTCTCGGCAGTGCGGTGGATGCTTACAACGACGCGACGCGCTCGCTGGAGACGCGCGTCTTCGTGACTGCGCGGAAATTCAAGGATCTGCACGCCGCAAACGGCGGCAAGGAAATCGAGGAGCCGAAGCCGCTCGAACAAACCGCGCGCAGCCTGCAGGCTCCGGAGCTGCTGGGCGGTGTCCAATCCGCATCACAATCTTCCTTGCTGTGATCAATTTCCCCCAAAGCCCGCAGGTATCTGCCGGAATGATGGGCATGACCTTTCATCTCCAACCACAGTCCGCACGCCCCGCATGAGTTGGTTTCATCTTGAATTCGGCGACTTTGCGAAGGCGTTTCTCAGCGTGCTGTTCGAGGGTGCGCCGTTCCTGTTGCTCGGCGCGCTCATCTCGGGATTCGTGGATGTCTTCGTGTCGGCGGAGCGTTTCACGAAGCTGCTGCCGTCGCGTCCCGGCCCGGCGATTTTTCTCGCGGGCGTGCTCGGCCTTATTTTCCCGATGTGCGAATGCGGGAGCGTGATCATCGTCCGGCGCTTCATCCGCAAAGGCATGCCGCTCGGCGTGGCGACGTGCTATATGCTCGCCGCGCCCATCGTGAGTCCCATCGTCGCGCTGAGCACCTTCAAGGCGTTCACCGGGCAGAATCCGTGGCTCATGCTCACGCTGCGGCTTGGCTTCGGGTACGCCATCGCGGTGCTCGTCGCGCTCATCGTGCATCAGCTCCCGCGCCGGCTCGTCGCGCAGCCAAATCCCGCCGACCTCGCAGTGAAGCGCCGCACGGGCCTCAGCATCTCCGCGGATTCCGGCGCGGACTCCGGGCCGATTGATTTCACGCAGATCGTCGCGAAGGCATCGCCGCTGCGGAAAGTGATGCTCGCCATCCAGTCGGCCACCGCCGACTTCCTCGACGTCACGGTGTTCTCCGTCATCGGCACGGCGATCACGAGCATGTTCGCCGTCGGCGTGAACCGCGAGGTCATCGCGCCGCTCGCGCAATCACCGTTCCTTTCCGTCGTCTCGCTCATGGTGCTCGCCGCGCTGCTCGGGCTGTGCAGCACCACGGATGCATTCGTCGCCGCCACGCAGCTCACGATTTTTCCGCCTGCGGCAAAGCTCGCCTTCCTGCTCTTCGGCCCCGTGTTTGATCTGAAGCTTTTCTGGCTCTACGGCCTCGTCTTCCGCCGCCGCTTCGTCGTGCTCATGGCGCTCGGGCTGTTCGCGCTCATTGCATTCATCTGCTGGATCTGGGCAGGGATCGAGACCGGCCCGGTGAAAGCCCGCGGCTATTTCACACCGCCGGTTTGCGTCCCGGCACAAACGTCGCTACCCTCCTGACCATGAAGTCCCTCTTCGCCCGCTGGCTGCCTGCCGCGACGCTCGCGACCTGGAGCGCCGTGCTGCTCTACTTCCATTTCTCGTCGCGCATGAATGCCATGCTCGCGCCGGAGTTCCGCGTGTACGCGCTCATCGCCGCGATCGTGCTCGGCGTGATGGCGCTGAGCTTCGTCCTTTTCAAGGGCGACGCCACGTGCTGCTCCTCGGGTGAATGCGGCCACGGCCTGAGCCGCCGCACCGCAGGCAAGCTGCTCACGTTTTTCATCCTGCTCGCGCCGATCGTTGTCGCCGCGCGCTTTGATCCGAAGGACGGCTTCAGCAAGTCCTTCGTCGAAAACCGGGGCACCGACACCGAATGGAAATCTTCCTTCGCGCGGCCCGCGAACAAGCCCGTCGCGGAAAAGAAAGTGGCAGCCACTTCGCTCGAACAAATCCCGAACGCCGTGCCGCCCGCAGCCGACGGCGCCGCTGGCGTGCGCAAACCCGCGGACCTCACGCTCCCCACGAAGGACGGAAGCCCGCCGCCCGCTGCGCCGTCCGCCGCCGAAGAAGCCAAGATCGCCGACTACCTTGTCCGCACGCCCGACGGCGTGATCGTCGCCGAAGTCCTCGACCTCCTCTATGCCGCGCAGGACAATCTTCTCCGCAAGGACTTCGAGGGCCAGCGGGTGCAACTCATCGGCCAATACATGCCAGACTCCTCGAACAACGCAGGCGGCAACCGCTTCAAGGCCGTCCGCATGTTCATGACCTGCTGCGCCGCCGACGCCCGGCCCGTCGCCACGCTCGCCGAGGCGGGAAAGCTCCCCGCATTTCCCGAGATGACGTGGGTGAAAATCACCGGCACTGCGACATTCCCCGTGGAGAAAGGCCGACGCATCTCCGTGCTCCAGGCCGAGAAGATCGAGAAGACCGAGCCGCCGAGCGAGGCGATGATTTACTGAAGAGGTGCGCGAATCTGAGCCGCCGGACATGGGATTGATCCCAGCCGCCTTTCCAAGGCATGAGCGTCTCCGGTGCAGGGCAGGGCGGCGACAGGAATGACTTCGGCGGTCTTCGTTCGTCGCCGCTCCCAGTGTGCGGCTACGAAGAGAAGCGGAAGAATCTGGTCGCCGTCGCCTCGGTCGCGGCGGCCAGTTCTTCGAGCGGGATGCCGCGGAGCGCGGCGATGTGCTCGGCAGTGTGGCGGACGAATGACGGCTCGCATTTCTTCCCGCGGTGCGGGACGGGCGCGAGATAGGGGCAGTCGGTTTCGATCATGAATGAGTCGAGCGGGACTGCGGCTGCGGCTGCCTGTGCATCGGGTGCGTTTTTGAAAGTGACGATCCCGGTGAAGCTCACGAGGTGGCCGAGGGCGAGGACTGCACGGGCGTGATCGGGCGTTTTTCCGAAGCAATGGAAGACCGCGCGGACCCGGCCGGTGTATTCGCGGAGGATGGCGAGCGTGTCGTCCCACGCGGCGCGCTCGTGGATGACGACGGGGAGGCTGAGTTCGACGGCGAGATCGAGCTGCGCACGGAATGCGGAGGCTTGTGCGACGCGTCCGGCGGAGTCGTCCTTGGCGAGGCGGAAATGATCGAGGCCAGTCTCACCAATGGCGCAGACGCGGCGCGACGATGCGATATCGCGGAGCGCGGGAAGGAAGTCCGGGCGTTCGTCGGGGACGTGGTTCGGATGGATGCCGGCGACAGCCCAGAGTTGCGGAAATTTTTCCGCGAGGGCGACGGCGGCGCGGCTGCTGGCGAGCCCTGTGCCGATGCAGATCATGCGCGTGACGCCAGCGGCTTCGGCGCGTGCGAGGATGGCGGGGAAGTCCGATTGGAATTCCGGGTAGTCGAGGTGGGCGTGTGTGTCGGTGAGCACGCGTGTGTTTGAAAAATCAGCGTGGGTGCTTTCCTCGAAAACGTCCTACCACTGGATGACGGAACTCGCCCACGTGAGGCCGCCACCGAAGACAACCAGCAGCACATAGTCGCCGACTTTCATGCGACCGGTGCGGTTCGCCTCATCGAGGGCGATGGCGACGGCCGCGGCGCTCGTGTTGCCGAAGCGGTCGAGGTTCACCATGAAGCGATCGATGGGGAGTTCGAGGCGTTCGGCGACGGCATTGATGATGCGGAGATTCGCCTGGTGCGGGATGACGCAGGTGAGATCGGCGGGTTCGAGTCCGGCGTCGTCGAGGACCTGGCGGGCGCTGTCCACCATCGCATTCACGGCGTGTTTGAAAGTCTCCGCGCCCTTCATGTGGATGGTCGCGAGATTTTGATCGGCGTTTTGCGCGGTGATCGGAATCGCGCAGCCACCGCCGGGGACTTGGAGCAAGTCGGCGAGTTCGCCGTTGCTGCCGAGACGCGTGGCGATGACTCCGTGGCCGTGCGCGCGGTGGCGGAGGATGGCCGCGCCCGCGCCGTCGCCGAAGAGCACGCAGGTGTTGCGGTCTTTCCAGTCCACGATGCTGGAGAGTTTGTCCGCGCCGACGACGAGGATCGTGTTGAAGGTCTGGCTGGTGATGAACTGCTGCGCGATCTCGATGGCGTAGAGGAAGCCGGAGCACGCGGCGCTGATGTCGAAGCAGGCGGCTTTTTTTGCGCCGATTTTGGTCTGCACGATGCACGCGGTGCTCGGCATGAACCTGTCGGGCGTGATGCTGGCCACGATGATAAGATCGATTTCCTCCGGGCCGATGTCCGCATTTTCGATCGCGGCCTTCGCTGCGTTGGCGGCGAGGTCGCTGGTGAACTCACCGTCTGCGGCGATGCGCCGCGCTCTGATTCCCGTGCGGCTGGTGATCCAGTCGTCGGAAGTCTCGACCATTTTCTCCAACTCGGCGTTCGTCAGCACCTTCTCTGGAAGGTAGCTGCCGGTGCCGATGATGGAGACGGTGCGCCTAGGCAGGTGCGTTCGCGTGCGTGGCTGCGGATGTGGAGTCATGGTGGGTCTTGATTGCCTCGACGATGTGGGGGTTCACCTCGTGTCGGATGCTCTCGCAGGCCATGCGGAGCGCGTTCTGGATCGCTATCGCGGATGCGCCACCGTGTGAGATGATGGTGATGCCATTCAGCCCGAGCAGCGGCATGCCGCCGTATTCGTCGGCGTTTGTCTTTTTGTGGACGCGCTTGAATGCGGGCTTCGCGAGGAGGCCGCCGATCTTGGTGCGGATGCCCGCGCGGATCTCGGTCTTCACCATGTCGAAAATGGCGTGCGCGAGTGCCTCGCTCGACTTGAGCAGGATGTTCCCGGTGAAGCCGTCGGTGACAACGACGTCGGGCGGATTGTGCCAGATGTCGTGGCCTTCGACGTTGCCGCGAAAATTGATCTGCGCACCGGCGTTGCGGATCATCGTGTGCGTCTCCTTGCAAAGCGCGTTGCCCTTTTCCTCTTCGGTGCCGTTCGACATCAGTCCCACTTCGGGGTTCTGGCGGCCGAGCACCTGGCGCGCGTAGGCGGCGCCCATGATCGCATTTTGCACGAGGTGCGAAGGCTCGGCGTCCGGGTTTGCGCCGGCATCAATGAGGATCCAATGCTTGCCGAGCGAGGGCATGATGGTCGCGATGGCCGGGCGCTCGACGCCGGGGAGTGTGCGGAGCTTGATGAGCGATGCGGTGACTGCCGCACCCGTGTGTCCGGCGCTGACGACTGCCTGCGCCTTGCCCTCCTTCACGAGATCCACAGCCCGCGAAACGGAACTGTCCTTTTTTTTCCGCACCGCATCGAGCCCGCTGTCGGCCATGTCCACGATTTGCGTAGTGTGGACGATCTCGATGCGCGCGTCGTTGCACGCGTGTTTCTTCAGTTCGGCCTCGATGCGCGCGGTGTCGCCGGTGAGAAAAAGCCGCGTGATGTGCGGGCAGGCACGCAGCGCGAGCACCGCGCCGTGGATAATGTTTTGCGGGGCGTGGTCGCCCCCCATGGCGTCGAGCGCGATTTTCATCGGATCATCAGGGTGCGACCGAAGATGGCAATCGTGTGACGGGCAAGGGAAAAAGCAATTCAGCCGCCCGCGCTCGGGAGCGGGGCGGCTGAATAAAAGCTGAAATTGCGCTTACGCTCCGGCGATCGTGAGGACCTGGCGTCCGGCGTAATAGCCGCAGGCCGGGCACGCGCGGTGCGAACGGATGGTGCTGCCGCACTGGCCGCATTTGTTGAGCAGCGGCGCATGCCAGCGGAGTGATGCCTTGTGCGTGCGAAGACGCATCTTTGATTTTCTACGTTTTGGGACTCCCATGATTCGGTGGTGGTTAAAGTTTCAGTTTGTCGAGGCCCTTCCAGACATCGCGAGGGTCGTCGAGTGGCTCGGCTTCGCTGGGTGCGTCGCGGAACTGGGCTTTGCAGACCTTTTCGCCATCCCAATCGCAATGCGGGTGGGCCGGAAGGGCGAGGAGAATGTCCTCCCTCACGTGCTCTGTCAAGTCCACCATCTCACGACCTTCGAGTTCCACCTGGCAGGCGAAGTCGTCCACACTCAGCGAGCGTGAGAATTTTTCGAGGCAGCGCACGCATTCGCAATCAATCGGCACCGCGAGCGTGCCGGTGGCGAAAAGGCCGCCTTCGCTCAGGCCGACATCGAGCGAGTATTCGATCGGCCCCGTCGCGCGGGCGCGGGCGCTGTCGAGTTCGAGGATTTCGGACGGCTCCTCACCTTCCAAGTGCAGCCCGTCTTCGGTAATTTGTAAGACATGAACCTTCATTGTCGTGGCATCGTAACGCGGCGTGGCGGGAATGCAAACGGAGGCAGCCGGCGCGGCTCTCAATTTTTTGGCAGCAGCCGTTTCTTCGTCTTGTCGTCAATCAGAGCGCTCCCTGTGATCCACTGCGTCGCGGCGTCGCTGTCCTTGCGCAGCCATTTGTAGGCTGCGCGCTCGATTTCATTGTTGCGCATTTTTGCATCGGAAATGGTCGCGGCCCATGCGGTGGCGGCGGCAGGATCGGCGGCGACTGCGCGGCTGGTAAATTCGCGCACGGCCCAGTCGCGCGACGGGCCGATCGGCAACTGTTCGATCCAGCCCGCGGCCTTCGTGAGGTCTTGGATCGCCATGTTGTTCATGATGCTGCTGAGAACGTTCTTCCGCGCTTCGCCTTCAGGAAGCTGCAGTGCCCATGCGGCGGCGGCTTCCGGGTCGTTCCGGATCCATCTGGTCGCGATGTTGCGTGCGGTGTCCGCGTGCTTGGCGGTGGGGAGTTCGGCGATGAGGCCGATGGCCTGCTGCGGATCCTGCTCGGCGAGATCTCCGATGACTCTGCCGAGCACGTCGGCGCGCATTTTTTCATCCGCGAGCTGCCGCGTCCACGCGAGCGCCTGCTGCGGATCCTTTCTCGCCCACGAGCCGACGATGATGCCGAGCATGCTGTTGCCATCCTCCTCGGATGCCGGTTCATTTTTCACAAAGTAATCCACCGCGGCGCGCGGCTCGGTCTGCATCCACTCGAAGACGAGATTGCGCCGGGTGGACTGTTTCGATTTGCCCTCGGGAAGTTGTGCGACCCACTCCAGCGCGCCAGGCATGTCACGTCCGGCCCAGACACTCGCGATGTTGTTCATCGCGCGTTCGCGCGCATCACCGGGGGACATCTGCGCCACGAGTGCGGCGGCACCCGGCGCGTCGGAAAATTCAAGCGCACCGATGACGCTGCCGAGCGCGCGGTCGCGTTCGATCCCGGCCGGCAGCGACAGTGCCGCCGCCGATGCGGCCTTTGCATCATGTGTCGCCCAGCGGCGGTAGGCGGAATCGTTCACGTCTCGGCGCGTATTCGCTTCGGGGATTTTCGCGGCCCACGTGAGCGCGGCCTGCGGGTCGGTCTCCATCCATGTTTGCACGACGGTGTGGAGTGCCTGGTCGCGGTTCGGTCCGGGCGGCAGCGCGAGGGATTTGGCGGCGGCGGCCTCGGGATTTTTCTCGGCCAATTTGTAGAAAACATTCTGGTAGGCGCTTTGCCAGAGGCTGGCTG
>JBDSAR010000568.1:0-2203 GCA_039922035.1 Chthoniobacteraceae bacterium | reverse complement strand
GCCGGGGACGCTGTCGAGTTCCGAGATCGCAAAGCCCTCCGCGGTGAGCAGCAGGTCGGGGCGGATGACTTGCGGCAGGTCACCGCGGAACTGTTTCCGTCGCGCGAACTCGATCAGCTCCGGCGGCTTCCCGCGGTCGAGGTAGTCGGCGACCCACGCGGGTGCCTTGCCATTCGCGCTGCGCTGGTAAAGTTCGTTCGACGCGCGCTGAAAGATCGCCAGCCGGTGACCGAGCTTTTCGAGTTCCTCGACGAGCGCCGCATCAAGCCGCAGCGGTTCCGGCGAGAGCAGCCAGTCCTTTTCTGCAAAGAGTCCCGCGCTCGGAATTTCGGCGCGCAGCCGGGCAAGGGTGTCTGACATGAACGAAAGCTGTCGGCTTGCGCGGGCGTTTGCAATGTGGGACCGGCCACTGGTCGGTTTGGCGGTCGGGTGAATGTCGCAGGTGGTGGAGCATCTTGAGCCGCGGTATTTTCGGGAAGGCTTACCCAGTGTCAGGCGCCGGGCCGACAGGTCGTCGGCCCCACATTTGCGCGCTCGCCTTCCATTGAACTCGTTGAAAGAATCGCAAGTCGCGAAACGTTACCCTCTCTGCCGCCATGAAACTTACGTCCATTCTCGTCCTTCTCTCCTTGGTCACCCTTTTCGCCGCACCAAAGGATGCGCCCGTCACGCTCCTTGTGGACACCCTGGAGAATCACGGGTTGAAGCCGTCCTCCGCATTCGAGTTGCGCTTTGCGGAGCCGATGATCGCTGCTGATTCGGTGGGAAAAGTGGATGCCGAATCACCGCTAATCATCAGGCCCGCGATCGCGGGAAAATGGCGATGGGTTTCGACGCAGAGCGGGGTCTTTCAGCCGAGCACGCCCCCACCGCTCGCCACGACTTTCGTCGTCACGCTCGCGGGCGGACTGAAGACGGCGGAGGGAAAAGCTTTTCGCGGGTCGGTGAACGAGTCGTTCAGCACGCCGCAGTTCCGGGTGAAGGGTGTGAACATGGTGGAGTATTTCTCCCCGGAGGACGCGCCGTGTGAGCCGCGCGCACTGATGCTTTTTAATGCGGACGTGGATCCTGCGGTGCTCGCGGGGCACATGAAATTCACCGACTCGGAGCGGCACAGCGTGGATGCAATCGTGCGTCGTGCGACGCCGAAGGATGGCTCGTTCCCCGCTTACCGCAGCGATGATAAGAGCGCGCAGACATGGGAGACGCAGGTGCGCGAACATCTCGCCGGCGCTCCTGCGAAGAAGGCCGCGCCGAACGAGGACGAGGACGAGGACGAGGACGCGCCGCAGGCTCCGAAGGCCGTGCCGGTTTTCAAAAATCAGATCATCGTGAGTCCTGCGAAGCCGCTCGTGCCGGGGAAAAAGTGGCAGCTCACGGTGGCTCAGGGTGCGCCGTCGGCGGATGGCGCATTCAAACTCGCGGGTGCGCATGTGACTGCGATCGGCGATGTGCGGGCGTTTGAGATGAACAGCGTCTCCGTGGAAAATCTCGCGGTGTCGGGCAAGAAAGTGACGCTGTCTTTCACCAAGAAGCTCGCCAAGGCAGTGAGGAAGGATCCGGCGAAATTTGTGAAGGTGGAGCCTGAGCCCGCGAAGCTGAAGATCGGAATGGGCGAGAATGTTTTCAGCGACGCGAATGCGATCACCGTGACCGGCGAATTTGCGCTCGGAACGGACTACACGATCACGGTGCCGGGCGAGACTGCGGCGGCGGAACCATTCACGCTCGGGCAGGCGGCGATTCGCAAGGTGAGCTTCGCACCCGTGGCATCGCGGCTCTATTTTCAGGGGTTCGCGTCGCAGCAGCAGCGCGCGGGCACCCGGCAGTTTGGGCTGATGAGTGTGAACACCGCGAAGTTGCATGTGACCGCGAAACGCATCCCGGCGGACAGCGTGATCGCGGCGTTCGACGCTTATGCAAAGTACACGCGCGACGAGCAGAAGGACGACGAATTTTACCAGAAGGTGGATGAGAAAACCGTGCCCGGCACCGTCGTGTGGCAGAAGGATTTTGCGCCTGATGCGGCGGTGGATGCGCGCAGCGTGACGAGCCTGAACTGGGACGAAATCCTCGGTCCCGGAAAAACGGGCGCGGTTTTTCTCACTGCCGAACAGCCGAACAAACCCGCGCCGAATGTGAAGCGCGTGGGCACGCAGGCGCTCGTGCAGGTGACGGATCTCGGTGTCGTGTGGAAGAATGG
>JBDSAR010000567.1:0-2562 GCA_039922035.1 Chthoniobacteraceae bacterium | reverse complement strand
CGGCATTCGCCGCCAGTTGCGTCGTGCCGATGGCACCGGCGGCCACCTGTGCTGACCCCACCGCGCCACTGGCGATTTTCGCACTCGTGATCGCGCCGTCCTGCACCGTGGTGGACATCATCGCATAACCCGCCGAGGCGATGCGCTGGTCCGGCGAGAGGAGTTGCGAGCCGTTGATGCCGTCGTTAAACCACACCCGCAGCTTCACGTTCCCATTCGCAAATACCGTGGCGGGAACCGCCGTCATATTCGTCAGCGTCGCATCACCGAGGAGCACGGAATAAAGCCCCTTGCTGACATTCAGCGCCACCGAGGCCGTCGGTTCGCTGCCCACGGTGCTCGTGCCGTCATTGCTCCAGTAAGTGATGTTGCCGCTGCCATTCACGAGGGCAAATTTGAACTGGCCCGAGCCATTGAAATTCACCGTGCCGACGGCGACACGGCCCTGGTAATTCACGAGGCCTGGCACTTGCGCGCGGACTTCCGGAGCAAGCCAGCAGAGCATCGCGCCGACGATGCCAGCGAGCAGTCCCCGGAAGGCGGAGTTTCGTTTTACAGATGAGCGCAATGCGCGGTGAAAGTGGCGATGGCGGAGCATGGATTTCATGGGTTCATGGAGGGATGCCCACTTTTGGAACGAAGGTTGCAGGCGCGTCCGTTCTTTTTGTCGGGCTGCGAAAAGCAGGCTGAAATCACGGGCGTGATTTGATCCGAGTCCTAAATGCCGCTGTGCAGATCGCGGTAGGCAACAAGGAGGGGCGCTTTGATAGCGCCCTCTGGCAGAGGTCGCTCCGCGCCGCTGCCAGCCATGGCTGTGGCAATGCGAAAGAGTCCTTGGACTCCGTAGATCCTCGGAGTTGCTCACGCCTCTGGCTCGATGCGGCGCGGAGCGTCCGCATCGAGAGGGCGCTATCAAAGCGCCCCTCCTTGGTCTCGCCGTCGCGCTCGGCAGTGCCCGAAATGAATCGCGCCCCTGCATCAGGGCTCGGGCGATTATCCTTTTGTCCCGCGCGGCGGGATTCCTCACACTCCAGCGTGCCTTTCCCCACGAACCAGCCCGCGCCATTCCCGCCGACGGCGTGGACGCGTGTGCTCAGCGCGCGGGATGTGCAGTCGCCGGATGCGCGGATGGCCCGCGAGGAAGTGTGCGGCGCGTATTGGCCGCCGGTGTATTCGTATTTCCGCGCGCTCGGCTGCGAGCGGGAGGATGCGCTGGATCTCACGCAGGAATTGCTCGCCGATTTTTGCGAGGGCGGCGGGCTGGAGCGCGTGTCGCGGGAGTTCGGGAGCCTGCGCAGTTACCTGCGCACGGCGGCGCGCAATCACTTGGTGAATTTCCGCCGCGACTCCGTTGCGAAAAAGCGCGGCGGCGGCGCATTCCATCTGCCCATCGGGGAACTTGACGACAGCAGTGTGCCCTCTGACCCGGAGATGGCCGATGCCTTTTACGACAAGCGCTGGGCATGGACGATTTTTCGCCGAGCCATGGATCAGCTCGCGGAATCCTACGCGGCGCGCGGAAAAGGGCCGCTCTTCACGGCGCTGAAAGGCGGGCTCATTTCTCCGGATGCGCTGAAACCTTACGCGGAAATCGGTGCAGAGTTCGGTGTGGGAGAAGCACAGATCAAACTCGAAATCCACCGCGCACGGAAACGTCTCGCGGATACGCTGCGTGCGGAAGTCGCCGCCACGCTCGGCCCCGACAGCGATACCGCGGCAGCGGAAACGGAACTGCGCTACCTCCTCCGGGTCCTCGCGCATGGCTGCTGATTTGGTCTGCCCACGTTGCGCCGGGCCGCTCGCACGCAGCGCCATCCACGACCTCTGTCCGGCATGTCTGGCCCAGGGGATGGATCAATTTCTCAACCTCGCGACTTCGGATCCGCCGTCGGATTTGCCGCCGACCGTGCAAGGTTACGACCTCCACGCGCCGCTCGGTATCGGCGGGATGGGCCAGGTTTTCGTAGCGACAGAAATGGCAACGGGCGAACGCGTCGCTGTGAAAATCCTCGCGCCGCGATGGACCGCAGACGAGGACGCGGCGGCGCGATTCCGCGCGGAGGCCGAGGCGCTGCGGCTCCTGGAGCACCCCGGCATCGTGCGCATCCGCAGCACGGGCGAGACGGATGACGGCAGGCTTTTCATCGCGATGGAACTAGTCACCGGCTGCGATCTCGGCCGGCTGCTGCGCGCGGAAAAATTGGAGCCTGCGCGCGCTTACGACATTTTTCTGAAAGTCTGCGCTGCGCTCACTCACGCGCACAGCCGTGGCATCGTGCATCGCGACGTGAAGCCCTCGAACATCCTCATCGGAAGCGACGGCACCGTGAAGCTCGCCGACTTCGGCCTCGCGAAACATCTCGCCGACGAACACAGCAACTACGGCATCGGCAGTCTCACGCAGACACGCGACACATTTGGCACGCCGTATTACATCGCGCCCGAGGCTCTGCGCGGTCGCGCCGATCACACTCCGGCGGCGGACATCTACGCCGCAGGAGTGCTGCTCTACCACCTGCTCACCGGCACTCCGCCGCTGGGAAATTACACGCCGCTCAGCCA
>JBDSAR010000566.1:0-10038 GCA_039922035.1 Chthoniobacteraceae bacterium | reverse complement strand
AAGTGCCGGCCTTTTCGCCCCGTACGAAGCCCGCGTCCGAAGTCGCGCCGGCCATGACCGCGTTCACCTCCCACTTTTCATCGCGATCGAAAAGATTCCGCAGGTAGCGCGTCTCCCAGCGCGGGCGACCGTCGAGGATCAAGACTTTGCGTTTCTGTGTGACAGCGCGGAATCGCAGCGGTGCGGTGTTGTTGGAAAGCTCGCGATCCCCCTCGATGGCGCTGACCTCAGCGGTGAGTTGCAGCGGCGCTCCGGCGACCTCGTAGCCTTGCGTCTGATTTTTCATCCGCGCCACGGCGATTTCCTTGATCGGAAACTCAAACGGCACGCGACGCACGCCTTTGCCGACGGAGACGAGCGGCTTTTCCCAAACGACCTTCCCTCCGTCCTTCACCGAAACAGTGAACGGCTCGCCGGGCGGAATCTCCTCCTTGATGTAAATCTCCCCGCGCACCCGATCCTCGAAGAACACGGAATCCGGCGCGACGACGCGCAGCACCGCGATGTCGCGCGGCGGCACCTGGCTGCCAAATCCGACGGACAAGATCGCCGTCTTGCGCCCCGCAAGAATCCGCGCGGATTCGAGCGGTGCTTCGCCGGAATTATGCTGGCCGTCGGTGAAAATAACGACGGCGCTTTTCTCCGCGCCGCCCGCAGCCTCAGCCGCAAACTTCAATCCGGTGGTAAGATTCGTGGACTGACCGACGGGCTTCGGAAGCCCGACGGGCGGGGCGGAGTCCCCGGCGCTGGAATGCCAGAGCGGCTTTGCATCATTGCCATCGAGCAGGACGAGCTGCACGTCATGCTTTTCCGCGAGACGCGCGAGCAGACGCTTCTCCGGCGGGCCTTCGAGCAGCAGGGCCTGAAGGCGCTGCCAGCGCGGGAGCGAATCGAATTTTGCGAGCGCCGCACGCAACGGAGCCGCGGCGGGATCTGCCTCGATCTGCTTTTCAAACAGCGCGGAGAGTCTCAGTGAAAAGCGTCCGGCGGTTTCGCCGAGGCGCATGAGATCCGTGGAGCCGCGCACCTGATCCTCGGTGCCGGCGAATTGCCGCTTGGCGAGTTCACGCGCGGGTTCCGCGATCTCAGCGCGAAGTCTCGCGAGGTCGTCGCTGCCCGGTGCCGCTTTCGCCATCAGCGTCGCGGCCTCGGCCGCTTTAGCGGCAAATTCGGATGAGAGCTTGTGCCACACTTCCTCCGTGAGCGACTCCGGCGGGGGAAGCCGATCGGCGAGTCCGCGCGCATCTGCGAGCGCGGCGGCGGCAGTCGGCAGGTCGAGCGGCACGCTTGCGCCATCGAGCAGCCCGAGTCTGCGCGCAAGGGTGATTTTTCGCCCTGCATCCATCGCGGGATCGGTGAGTTGCATGGACTCCGAGGCATCAATGCACAGGAACAGCCGCGCGAGTTGGCCGATGACTTTGCGGTGATGGAGCACCGGCCCGCTGAGCATGAGCACGATGAGGATGACCGCGAGCGAGCGCAGCGACGGCATCAGCACGCGCAGCCAGCGATTGTGACCGAGCGTGTCGCGGCGGTAGAGCAGCCACGCGAAGACTCCGAGCAGCAGCGCGACGCCGACACCGGCAAACCACGGCCAGTCGCCCGTCCACCGCAGCGTAGTGGTGATGTGCTCGCGGTTCATATCCTCGCGCGCGCTCCCGCGAATTTCCGTTGAAGAATCAGCTCGAGGAAAATGAATGCGAGCAGTCCGAGCAGCACCCATTTCCAAAGTTCCTCGCCGAAGCGCTGCCGGTGCTCGTTCTCGCGGAACTCCGCGGACGAATGCACGACGGCAACGGAATGCGCCTTCGCAAACTCGGCAATCTCGGTGTCGGCGAGTCGCGCGAGATCCGATTCACGGCGATCGGCATTCACGACATAATGGATCGGCTGCCCACCCGGCGGCTGCAGTGTGTAGAGCCCGGGCTGGTAAAGCGGCGCGGTCTCGACGACTCCAAGCTCGTCCCTTTTCACGATGGGCAGCTCGATGGATGTGCCATCCGGGCCGGTGAGCAGTGCTTTTTTCCCTGCCGCTGCGGTGGGGAGAAACGAGACGAGCGAGCGGCCGACATCGAGATTGCGCGGCGGGTTCACCGTCGAGGCGAGATGCACGCAGAGGCGCTGCACGAGCGGGAGGTAGAACGGGCGCGCGGGGAGGTTCCCCCAGTCGGCATCCGCGGCGCTCGAACATGCGATGACTCGCCCGTGACCGACCGCCCGCTCGACGAGAAACGGATCCCCGCTGTCGAGCCTTGCGAGCACGACAGGGTCATTGGGATCTCCGCTGCTCGCGGGCGATTTCATTTTGAACCACACCTTGATCGCCGCCTCGGTCATCGAGCCGTTGCGCGGGTCGTTGAAAATCTCGAGCGCGGGATTTTCGAAGCGCTGCGCGGCGATACCGGTGCCTTGCGAAGCGTCCTTCAGTTCGCCGGAGATGCCCGCGAGTGGCACGGGTGCGAGCGTTGCGAAGGGACCGTTCCACCACGCGCTGTCCGTGCGGTCGCCTGGGAAAACGAGCAGGCCGCCGCCGTTTTTCACGAAGTCCTCCAACACGCGCAACTGCTCGGGCGTGAGCTTGCGCACATTCGCGAGCACCACGGCCGAGGTGTCTGCGAGGTTCTTCGCGGAGAATGCGTCCGCGGTGATGACGTGCGGTTCGAGAAGATCGCTCAGCTCCACCTTGCCGGCGGCGAATGGCGAGAGTGCGATTTGCAGGTAGCCGGTCTCGGATGCGATGTCATCGGGCGTTGCGCCGGGCGCGCCATCCACGAGCAGCACGGGAAGGCGGTCGCGCACGGGGATGCTTGCGAGGAAGGTGTTGTCTGCGGCGAGCACGTCCGGCTCGGTGGAGACCTCGACGACATGCGAGCCTGCGGCGTCAAATGCGTGCGTGAAGAGCACCTGCGCCTTCGCATGCGGGCCCAGCGCGACTTGCGAGGCGGCCTTGTCCTTGCCGTCCACTTTGAAAGTCACGCGCAAGTCGGCGTGATTGGCGTCGCCGAAATTGCGGAGGTTCGCGCGGATCTGCACCTTCTGCCCGACGCCGACCATGAGCCGCGAAAAATCGAGCGACTCGACGGCGACGTTCTCCTTCACCTCCTGACCGACATCCCAGAACGTGACATTTGGCCCAGCCGGCAGGCTGCGGATGCGCTGCAACGCGCGCTCGATGAGTGCGTCCTCAGTCGCCGGAAAACTCACGCGCTGGAAATCCGTGAGCACGACGACCTGCCGCGCGCTCTCGTGCATTTTCTCCAGCGCGCCTGCTCCGAGATCGAGTGCTGCGGGGATTCTTGCGCTGCCGAATCCCGCGGACGATTTCGTGAGCGCCTGCGTGACACGGGAGAGATCGTAGCTCGGGGCATCGAGCAGGCCGCGTCCGCCTTCCCCCATCATGATCACGTGGACCTCGGAGCCTGTGCGGAGTTCGTTGATCAGCCGCAGCGTCTCATCCCTCGCGATGCCGAAGCTCGTCGTTCCGGCACGCGCCGCATCCATCGAGTAGCTGTTATCGAGCAGCACGACAGTCGAGGTCTTCGCATTGCCAAGCAGCGAACTTGCGCCTTTCCAAAGCGGCCGCGCCATCGCGAGCGCGAGCAGCGCGGGAATGGCGCAGCGGATCGCGAGGAGTATCCATTGCTCGATCTGGATGCGGCGCTGATTCGTCCGCAGCACTGCTTCGAGCAAGTGCATCGCGCCCCATTTCACGATCTTGAAACGGCTCTTGTGGAAGAGGTGGATGATGATCGGAATCGCGAGCGCCACCGCTCCGAAAATCAGTCCGGCATTGAGCAGCGAGAAGGGCATCAGCCGCGCGCCAGCCTCCGGCTCAGGTAGGCCGCGAGCGCTTTCGCATACGGCTCATCGGTCGTGAACGGCACGAGGTCCACCTTGTGCCTGCGGCAGCCGCGCGTGAGTTCGCCGCGGAATTTTTCGAGGTTTGCGAGATACGCCTGCCGCAGGACGGCGGGATCGAGCAGGTGCTTCACGCCCGCACGCTCCATGCAGTCGAACTGCGTCCAGCCCTTGAACTGGAAGTTTAGTTCGTCGGGGTGCCAGATTTGGAAGACGAGGATCTCGTGTCGCGCGTGGCGGAAATGTGCGAGCGCTTTCAGGAAATTCGAGACCTCGCCGAAGCAGTCGCTGATGATGATGAGCAGGCCGCGGCGGTGCAGCTTCGGCACGAGATCGTGGAAGACTTTGCCGAGTTCCGTCTCGCCGCCGGGCTTCCCGGCTTCGAGCTCGCCGAGGATGGTCCGCATGTGGCTCACACGCGAGCGCGGCGGAATGTAGCGGCGGATCTCCGTGTCGAACGTGACGAGGCCGACGCCGTCCGACTGCTGGAGCATGAGATACGAGAGACACGCGGCGAGCTTCGTCGCGTATTCGAATTTGCTCACCTGTCCCGGCTGGCCGCCGCCGTATTCCATCGAGCCGCTGCGATCCAAAATGATCGTCGCGCGGAGGTTCGTCTCCTCCTCGTATTCGCGGATGTAGTAGCGGTCGCTGCGCGCGAAGACGCGCCAGTCAATGTGGCGGATCTCGTCGCCGGGCACGTATTGCCGGTGCTGCTTGAACTCGACACTGAAGCCCTTGTGTGGCGAGCGGTGCATGCCCGTCGTGAAGCCCTCCACGACCTGCCGCGCAAACACCTGCAGGTTCGAGATCCGCTGCAGGTCAGACGGCGTGAGAAAATCCGAGACGTGGGCCATGCCTGTCGGAGGTTCGGATTTTCCGAATTACAGCGCTCGCTTCGCCTCGCCGCGCGGGACGGCTTTCAGGATGCGGCGGACGATTTCGTCCACGGTCACGCCCTCGGCCTCGGCGTTGAAAGTCGGGACGATGCGGTGGCGCAGCACGGGCAGCGCGAGCGCCTCAATGTCGTCAATCGTGACATGGAACCGGCCCTGCAAAACGGCGCGCACTTTTCCGGCGAGCACGAGGTTCTGGCATGCGCGCGGGCCGCCGCCCCAACTGATCAGTTCCTTCACGAATGCCGGCGCGTTCGGTTCGTTCGGGCGCGAGACGCGCACGACATCGAGCACGAAGTCCATCACGTGATCCGGCACGGGCACTTTGCGCACGACCTTTTGGAGTTCGAGAATCTGCGCGCCGCTGAGCACAGCCTGCACGTCGGAGACGAAGGTGCCAGTCGTGCGCTGGACGATTTGGCGCTCCTCCTCGCGGCTCGGGTAGCCGACGTTCACGAGGAAAAGGAAACGGTCGCGCTGTGCCTCGGGGAGCGGGTAGGTGCCTTCCTGTTCGATGGGATTCTGTGTCGCGAGGACGAAAAAGGGCTGATCGAGTTCGAATGTTTTGCCGCCGATGGTCACATGTTTTTCCTGCATCGCCTCCAGGAGCGCGGCCTGCGTTTTCGGCGGCGTGCGGTTGATTTCATCGGCGAGAAGCATCTGCGTGAAGATGGGGCCTTTTTGAAAAACGAACTGGCGCTGGCCGGTCGTGGTTTCCTGGATGATGTCGGTGCCGGTGATATCCGACGGCATGAGATCCGGCGTAAACTGGATGCGGCGGAAGCCCATGTTCAGCGCCTGCGAGAGCGTACGGACCATCGCGGTCTTCGCCAGGCCGGGCACGCCTTCGAGCAGGCAGTGTCCTCCCGCGAGCACGGCGATTAGCAACTGCTCGATGACCTCCTTTTGCCCGACGATGAACTTCGCCATCTCGCGCGTGATTTTCTGGTACGCATCCACCAGCAGCGCGGCTGCGGCCTTGTCGTCAAAGGTGGGGCTTGGGGGGGGTGCTGGATTGGTCATGTGATTTTGAAAAAATGATGCCCGGCAAAGGAAACGCCGTTCGGCGAAAAACGTCGAACGGCGTCAAATCTGATGAGCCGGAGCAGTCGCGTATCTTACATCTCCCCGATCTCGGGCAGCGGATCAATCCATACGGGCGGAGTGCACACAGCGGGCTGTGCGGCAAACTGCCAGTCGGCCGGGGTGGCCTCGGCGATCTGGCTCGAAGATTTTTCAAGCCGGCTGCGGAATTCTTCGACGCTGCGTGCGAAGCCCTTCTCCTGCACGTCGGCGACCAGGCCCTGCATGACCTGACCCGCCGAGGCGATCCTGTCGGCAGCAGCGCCGCTCTTTTCCCGGAATCCGGGACGCGTCGCGATGAATGCGGTGGTCGCGGAAAGCAGGAAGATCGCTGCGGCTTTCTGGAAAATCCCACGCCACTGCCATGCGGGCACATCAAGGACTTTCGAGCGCTGTGCAGCGTTCAGCGTCAGCAGATCTGTTTCGTCGCGTTGCATGCCGTCCTTCAGCATTTCGCCGAGTTCGAGCATTTGGACTACATCGTGGCGGCATTCCTCGGAAACTCCGAGCATGCTTTCGACGTAGAGGCGCTCATCCGCGGGGAGTTCGTTGAGCGCGTAGTCGGTCAGGTCTTGGTTTGTCAGTCTCCCTCTCATGTGGTGTTTTACGATGCGGCCCGTTTGGCCAGATAGATGATTTTCTCGTCCTTGTCGTCGCGTTCCATTTTCCCGCGCAGGTTGCGCATGGCGGCGTTCAAAATGAATCCCACATTCCCGACGCTCAGCCCGGTGATCTGGCTGATCTCCTGATAGGAATGGCTCCCGTGGAAGCGGAGGCGCACGACCTCCTGCTGGTTTTTCGGCAGCGCCTTCACATGCTCCATGAGGCGCTCGACGGTCTCGCGGCGCGCCATCTCCTGCAGCGGACTCACGTTCTCCACCTTGCGGTGCTCGAACTCCTCCTGGTCCACGTAAATGTAGCGGTCCTCTTTCTTCAGCGACTTCAGCGCGCAGTTGCGGCACACGGTGAAGAGCCACTGCGAGAGATGCCCCTCGATGGCCGCCTGATCCTGCGTATGAAGACGCATGAATGTCTCCTGCACTGTATCGCGGGCCCGATCGAGATCCTGGAGAATGCTCAGGGCGTATTGCAGGAGGGGACGTTCAAAACGCTCAAGAGCGGTCTGAACCCATGCTGATTTCTTTTTGGCTTTGGAGAGGAACATAATTTGTCCTTCACACATAACCCAAGTCCGGCGATTTCTTGAGAAAATTTTTGGACTATTTTCGGCGGGTGAAAATTTGGCCCGCGTGCTGTTCCATGATCACGCGCGGAACCGACGAAGGATCTTCTTTCCTCCGACCACTCGCCCGTTTTCCAAAATCAACCAACCCACACCATGAACCAAATCACCCGCATCCTCGTCACCTCCATCGCTCTCTCGTCCGCATCCTTCGCCGAAAAATCCACGGCCATCGCGCCGGTGCTCGCGAAGCCCGGCACCGCCACAGTGGACGATTCATTCTCCACCAGCGAACTCGGCAAGCAGTGGGCCGTCGCGAAAGGCGCATGGGAAGTGAAGGGCGGCGCGCTCGTCGGCAGCGAGAAGAAGGAGGACAAGCACGCCGCCGTCCTCACGCTCGGGCAGAAAAACCACGATTCGATGATCCGCTTCTCGTTCAAGCTCGACGGCACCGACGGCCTCTCGCTGAGCTTCAACCACGCGGCGGGCCACCTTTTCCGGGTGAACATCGCGAAGGACGGCGTGACCGTGATGAAGGACGGCGACAAAAGGAATCCGGCGATCAAATCCGCGACGCTCGGCAAGGCTGAGGCAAAATTCGAGCAGGGCCAGTGGTACACGATGCTCGTCGAAGTGCGGGGCGCGAAGGTCTCCGTGCAAACCGACAACGGCGTGAAACTCTCCGCTGCGGACGACGCGCTGAACGTGGACAAGACCGGCTACCGCTTCGTCGTGAAAGGCGCATCCGTCGCCCTTGCCGATGTGAAGGCGTGGGAACTCGCGGGGGGCACAAAATAGTTCACTCCCGGCTTCCCCGCGCGCGCGGACTGCTGCATTCACCGTCGCGTGCAGACCACCGCCGCCATTTTGCTCCGCAAGACGCGGTTCAGCGAGACGAGCCTCATCGTCACGTGGTTCACCCGCGACTACGGTCGCATGAAGACCGTCGTGAAAGGCGCGCTGCGTCCAAAGAACCGCTTCGCCGGCGTGCTCGATCTTTTCTTCGACTGCGAAATCAGCATCGCGCGGAGCGCCAAAAGTGAACTGCACACGCTGCGTGAGGCCGACCTGCGCGACGCACGCGCCGGCCTGCGGACCGACCACCGCCGTGTTGCGCTCGCGTCGTATTTTGTCGAACTCATCGAACTGACCACCGAGCCCGAGCATCCCGCACCCGAGATCTACGATCTGCTCCGGCGTGCCTTCGGCTTCCTCGATCAGAATCCCGCCGAGGCTCGCGCGCTGCTGCACTTCGAAGGCGAACTCGCGCGCATGCTCGGCATCGCGCACCCTGAGCTTTCGCCCATCGTAGCCATCGGTCGCGCGCACCATCGTATCCCGACCTCGCGCGCGGCGTGCCTCGGGAGACAATGAGGCCCGCGGAATGCGCGGATGGGCGCGAAAGAAATCTGCGTTCATCTGCGTTCGTCTGCGGTTGAAAATGCCACCGCAACGGCTCCCGTCGCGCCCTCGGCGGATTTGCGCATTGAAAAGCGCGGGGCGAAGCAGACACTCGGTTTGCTCGCACTTTCGCGAAACCAATCAGGATCACCGCACCATGCCCGACCCCATCAAACCCGGCAACATCAGCTTCGACATCTCGTTCAAAAAGGCCGCGTCGCACGAGCCCGTGGACGAGGACGCACCGCTGCGGATCACCGTGCTCGGCGGCTTCAGCGGAAGCGCCGCCTCCAGTCGTGCCGCATACGTGGACGTGGACAATTTCGATGCTGTCTGCGCGGGTTTCCAAGCCGCGCTGCGCGTCGCCGATGGCGGTGGTGAAATCGAGCTGCGCTTCCAGCACCTCGACGACTTCCACCCGGATCGCCTGCTGCAAAAAGTCCCCTCGCTCGCCAAGCTCGTCGAACTCCGCTCACGCGTCGCCGATCCCTCGACCGCCGACGCCGCGGCTGCCGAACTGCGCGACTTTCTGGGCGGCAGCCTCGCCGCATCATCCGCAGAATCCTCCCCGGCTCCCGCTGCGGCGCAGGCTGAATCCGCCAGCGACCTGATCGCCCGGCTGCTCGGCAAACCCGCATCCGGTTCGCCCACCGCAGCCGCCGCCGCGAATCCGAAATCCATCGTCGAGCAGCTCATCGCAAAATCCGTCGCGCCTGCGAGCGTGCCCGCCGCATCGCCTGCGCAAGTCTCGCTGCTTTCCACACTCGACGCGGACCTTTCCAAACGCCTCCGCGCCGTGATGCATCACCCGGATTTCCAGGCGCTCGAATCCGCCTGGCGCGGGCTCGACTTTCTCGTGCGGAATGCTGGCGACAACGTGAAGCTGCACGCACTCGCGATCTCCTGCGACGAACTCGCAAGCGAGTTCGCCACACCGGGAAATCCCCTCGCCACCGCCCTTGGCCGCACGCTTGAACAGCTCGCGCCCGCCGTTGTGCTCAGCGCATTTTGCTTCGGCGAAAAGGACACCGCGCTGCTCGGGCAGATCGCAAAACTTGCCGCCGCATGTGGCACCGCATTCATCGCCGGCGGGGATTCCGATCTCGCTGGCTGCACTTCATTCGCGAAGAAGCCGAACCCGATTGACTGGACTCCCTCGCCGTGCGCCGCCTTCGCAGAACTTCGCCGCGCGCCGGATGCTGATCACCTCGGGCTCGCACTGCCGCGTTTCCTTTTGCGCCAGCCGTACGCGCCGGGCAGCGATGCGATCGAGACGTTCCCGTTCAACGAGCTGCCTGCCGAAAACGATCACGAATGCAAGCTCTGGGGCAGCGCCGCATTCCTCTGCGGGCAACTGCTGCTCGACTCATTCTCGAACGAAGGCTGGGAGATGGAACTCGGCGGCACCGGCGGCGAAATCGGCGGGCTGCCAGTCCACACGTTCAAGCAGGATGGCGGCAAGGAAGTGACGCCCTGCGCCGAGGCGTGGCTCACCGAAAAGGCCGCCGACACCATCCTCTCACGGGGCCTCATGCCCGTACTCTCCGTGCGCGGGCGCGACTCCGTCCTGCTCGTGAGCCTGCGCTCGATCTCGGAGCCCGCGCGCGCGCTCGCATT
>JBDSAR010000565.1:0-11727 GCA_039922035.1 Chthoniobacteraceae bacterium | reverse complement strand
AAAGGAGCGACTGGAATCCTGCCCGTAGTGCGCGGCGACCGTGCGATACGAGCCGAAGACGTAGAGGCGACTGGCAAACTGGTGCGATGCGACACTGGCCCCGCTGCGGGCGCGGTTGAACTGGATGCCGGTGCTCCAGCCGTTCACCGGATCCCACACATTGTGCGCGGCGGTGAGCACGCTCTTCGAATAAACGACCGTGCCGCTCCCCTGATAGTACGAAGGGCCGCTGCGAAAAATGAGCTGCCCGGCCATCGCATACGGCGGCTTTTTCGCCA
Organism: Chthoniobacteraceae bacterium; assembly: GCA_039922035.1. Classification (GTDB taxonomy): domain Bacteria; phylum Verrucomicrobiota; class Verrucomicrobiia; order Chthoniobacterales; family Chthoniobacteraceae; genus SXWH01. Next base: position 11,449 of record JBDSAR010000565.1, on the reverse strand, counting down.
GCTCTGCGCCGACCACCGCAGGCTTCACGACGGTCTGCACTTCCGCAGTGGCAAGCGGGACTGAAAGTGCGACGAGCGCGGAGGCGAGCAGGGAGAGTGGCTTCATGGGCGCTGACTTGCCGCAGACACTAGGTTTGTTTCTTGAATTGTAAATTGGCCATTTCGTGGCGAAACGCTCATGGAATCATGCGCCCTGAAAAACAAAAACGCATCGCCGTGGACCCCCGGCAGCAAGGCCTCGCGGGACTGGGCGCGGCGTTGTCCGGCCTAAACCTCGGACCGCTACCTCCCGCATCGGAAGCACCTGTGCAGCCGATCGTGAACGACCCGCGAAAGCCGAAAAAACTCGGCCGTGTGATCCTCCGACGGGAGACCGCACATCGCGGCGGGCGCACGGTGATCGTGGTCCACGATTTTCCGCCCTCGGTGACTCAGCCCGCACTGGAAGATCTCGCGCGCGACCTGCGCCGCGCCATCGGCACAGGCGGGACCGTCTGCGAACGCACGATCGAAATGCAGGGTGATCAGCCGGCGAAGATTCGCACGTTTCTCGAGAAGCTCGGCTACCAGGTCGCCGGGGTGTCCTGACAGGCACAGACGCACCTCGGCCCGCCCCAATTTTTGCCGGGCGACCGAAGGCCCTACCTAGTCACTCCCCGCGGCACGTGGTTTGCTTGAAAATTGACATATGGCCTCGTTTCCCAACTGAGGCCCCGTATCATGGCCCACGCTTCCCACAAAATTACAGAATTCCCCGGCATCGGTGACGATCTGACCCCAATCCCTGCCCTGCCTGCGGACTTTCTCACGCAAGGCCGCGACCCGACCCGCGAAATCCGGGATCTCATCGAGGGACTGCGAAGCACGGCCGGGGAATCCCGCCGTCGCCAGCAACTGGCGGAAGAAGAGCGCGACCAGTTGCGGGGCAAATTGCTTCAACTTCAAAAAGAACTCGACTCGGTCCCCCATCAGGCTGGGCAGCTCAAGACGCTCACCCGGGAAAGGGACACGCTGCGCGAACAGCAGTCGCACCACGGCCGTGCGATCACCGAACTGAAACAGCGGCTGAAGATCGCCGAGGATGCCCGGAACGCTGCCGCGAGCGAGCAGGACGCCGCTGCGCGTGACCGCAAACAGACTCAGCGGCTGCTCAAGGAAGCGGAGGAGCGAGTCGCAGAAGCCACTCGGCTGAAGGATTTGGCCGCCCACCAGCGCGATCGGTTCAAGGAAGAGCGCGATCAGACTCAGAAAAGCCTCGATACCGCACGGAAGGCAGTCGCAGAGGCCCGGCAGGAACTTACCTCCACGAGAAAAAAGGGTGACAGCGAACTCGCCGTGCAACTCGATGCCCTTCGCCAGGCGCGCGACGGGATGGCCGACCAGATCATTCAATTGAAGCAGCGAACCGCCAACCTCGAAGACGAGCTCGCCGAGGCGATCTATGCCCGCGAGGCCGCTGAACAGGCCGTGCGCGAAAACCACACGAACGGAGCGCAGGTTTCGACCGCGGCGGTGCAAAACGGGATCGATGCCATCACGATCGAACGCGACTCGCACGCCGCACAGCTTGCCGCGGAAAGGACCGCATTCGAAGCCAGTCTCAGCGAGCAGGCCGCCGAAATCGAACGCCTCACGCTGGCACTCGACACCAATGTGAGCGCGGGCTCCGAACGGCACGAGATGGAGGCCCATTTCGAAAAACGCCGCCTCGACATGATCGAGCTGAATACCAAGCTCGAAAACGCGTACCGCGAAATTCGCAATCTCAGCGCGAACCTCGCCGAGGCGCGGCTGCATGCGAAACTCGCCGGGAAATCCGGGCCGGGCGGCGGCTCCGCATTTGCCTCGAAGGATGAAATTGCCGCGATGCGCCGCAGCTTCCAGGCATTCAGCCGCGACCAGAAGCAGATGGGCCTCCTTGCCGAATTGGAAACGCACACCCACGCCATCACCGACCGCGCCATGCACGCTGGGCATGCCATCCTCTACCGCGTCGGCACCGCATTTGCGAACCTGCTGGGCGACCTGATGGAGGTGCCCGATCAAATCACCCAGTCCACCTTGCGCACCCTGAACCAGGGCATTGATTTCATTGCCCTCCTGCTCTCGGATCCGGAAATCGAAAAATCCGTCCGGTTGAGCGAGGCCCGCGCGTTTGTCGTGGACGACGATGAGAACACCGGCGCCATGATGGTGGACGCGCTGAACCTCGCCGGCATCCACGCCATTCACACCCTCTCCGCCAGCGCCGCCATCGCGGAACTCGCCTCGACCCCGTACGACCTGATCCTGCTCGACGTCCACATGCCGGACCTCGACGGCTTCGAGCTGTCCTCGCAGGTCCGCAACATGGCACCGCACGCGGAGACGCCGATCTTCTTTGTCACCGGCGACACCTCGCTCGAAAACCGCGTGAAATCCTCGCTCCGCGGCGCGAACGAATTCATCGCGAAGCCGTTCAGCGTGCAGGAACTCGCGCTCAAGTCGCTGAAGTCCGTCATCACCGGCCAACTCCGCAACCGCTAGGCGTTGCGGCTTGCCACATCGCACCCCGGCGGGTGCATACTGCGGCGATGAAGAAAATGGACCTCGTCCAAAGGCTCACCGATCCCGGCGTCATCGCCATCCTGCGCACAGACAATGCGGACAAGCTGCTCGACGCCATCCACGCGCTCGTCGCCGGCGGCATTCAGGCTGTCGAGGTGACGATGACCACGCCCGCGGCGCTGAAAGTGATCGGCCAGGCGCGGGCCGCCCTCGGGGATAAGATCGTCATGGGCGTCGGCAGCGTGCTCGATTCCGAGACCGCGCGGCAGGCGATGCTCGAAGGTGCGCAGTTCGTCGTCACGCCCGTCGTGCGGCCTACCGTGATCGAGATTTGCAATCGCTACGGCGCGCCCGTCGCGTCTGGGGCGATGACGCCGACGGAAGCGCTCACCGCGCACGAACTCGGCTCGGATTTCGTGAAAATTTTCCCCGCAGATCAACTCGGCGTGTCTTATATCAGAGCGATTCTCGCTCCTCTACCCATGCTCCAACTCATCCCCACCGGCGGCGTGACTCCGCAAAATATGACCGACTATTTTAGAGCCGGATGCGCCGCTGTCGGCGCAGGCTCGACACTGCTCACCAAGGACATCCTCGAATCGGCAAACTGGTCCGTCCTCAGCATGCGCGCGGCGGAGTTTGTGACTGCAGCATGGAAGGCCCGCGCGTAATGGCTGCCAAAGGACGCACCCTGCAAGGGAAGCTGCTCTTCAACATCCGCGGAGGCGCACGCCTCATCGCGGAGGATGATCGCCTCATCGCGTGGATCGCCGATGGCATGACTGGCACCGCACTGCACGGCGACATCGTCGAGGCCACGCCATCGCAGGGCGACCAGGCGCGCATCACGCGAGTCGTGAAGCGCGCGAGGGAAACGATCATCGGCCTTTTTCAAAAGCAGCATGGGCAGGCCGTCGTGATCCCGGACGATCCGCGGAACCCGCACGTCTTCCTTGTGCGCGGTGGCGGAAAGGAACTCTCTCGCGCACCGCGCGTCGGCGACAAGGTCGCGCTGCATCTCGACTCGTGGACCGACGCTGGCGAACTGCCGAGAGGTCGCATCGTCGAACTGCTCGGCGCAGTGGGCGCTCCCGGCGTGGACATGCTCTCCGTCATTCGCGGGCACGATCTGCCTGCGGAATTTCCCGAGGCCTGCGAGCGCGAAGCCGCGGCGGTGCCGGATGAAATCTCCGACGAGGTGATTGCGAAGCGCGAGGACTGCCGCGGGCAGTTCGTCCTCACGATCGATCCCGACGACGCGAAGGATCACGACGACGCCGTTTCCGTCGAGCGCATCCCGACCGGCTGGCTGCTCACCGTCCACATCGCCGACGTCGCACACTACGTCCGCCCCGGCAGCGCGCTCGACAAGGAGGCCCGCCGCCGAGCGAATTCCACGTACCTCGTGGACCGCTGCATCCCGATGCTCCCCTTCCGCCTCAGCGCGGATCTCTGCTCGCTTCGCGCCGGCATTCCTCGGCTCGCGCAGTCCGTGTTCATCGAGCTCTCGCCGCAGGGAAAAATCCAGAAGGTCCGCTTTGCAAAAACGGTCATCCAGGTTCACGCCCGGCTCACCTACAAGCAGGCGATGGCGATGATCCGCGGCGAGACCGTCGTGGGCTTCGCGCAGGATGTCGCGAATGCCGTGCGCAACTCGTGGCAACTCGCGTCGCTCGTCCGCAAGCACCGCTTCGCCGCAGGCTCGCTCGATCTCGACTTTCCCGAGATCAAAATCTGGCTCGACGCCGAGGGTCGCGCCGACCGCATGGAACGCATGGTCAACGACGAGTCGCACCAGCTCGTCGAGGAATTCATGCTCCTCGCAAACGAAGCCGTCGCGAAGGAAATTCAGCGCCGCAACGTGCCGTGCATCTACCGCATCCACGAAAAGCCCGACCCGGATCGGCTCAACGAATTCCGCAAGAACGCCGCCACCGCCGGACTGCGCCTCGGCGACATGACGCTGCGCAAAGAGGTCACGCGCATGCTCTCACTCATCCGCGGAAGGCCCGACGAATTCCGCCTGAAGATTGATTTTCTCAAGAGCCTGCGCCGCGCCGCGTACAGCCCCGACCCGCTCGGTCACTACGGCCTGCACAAGGCAAACTACCTGCATTTCACGAGCCCCATCCGCCGCTACGCCGATCTCATCGCGCACCGCGTCCTCGCCGGCGAACGCGGCGTGAGCCGCAAGGAACTCACCGAACTCTCGCAGCATCTCTCCGAGACTGAGCGAACCTCCGCGCAGGCGGAGCAGGAAAGCCGGCTCGTGAAGAAGATCGAATTCTTCCAGCGTCAACTCGACTCGGAGAAGCCGGACACCTTCCGCGCGATGGTCACCGATGCGCGTGTCCACGGCCTCACCGTCGAACTCCCCGATGCCGACACGACCGGCCTGATCGCCAGCGAGTCGCTGCCCGATGGGCCTTACAATTACGACCGCGTGCGCTCGGCTTTCGTGAACCGCCGCACGAAACGCACGTTCAAGATCGGCGACGAACTGAAGGTGATCGTCTGCCGCGTGGATGCCGCACGCCGGATGATTGACTTCTCGCCCGTCTAGCGCGCGATGCGAATGCACGTGCTGACCATCGGAAAACCGCGCCTCGGATTCGCAAAGGCAGGCATCGCGGAATATCTCGAACGCTTTCCGCCGAAGAACGGCGTCGAAGTCGAGGCGCTGCGCTCATCCACACGCGAAGAGGAAAGCAAGCTGCTGCTCGCGCGCAGTGAGGGAATGCTGCGCGTCGTGCTCGACGAGCGCGGCGAACAAATCACGTCGCGCGAACTCGCTCGCAAAATCTCCGACTGGGAACTCCAGCGCACGAAGACCGTCGCATTCCTCATCGGCGGCGCGGATGGCCACACGGACGAACTTCGCAAAAAGGCCGACTGGCGCTGGTCGCTGAGTGCACTCACCCTTCAGCACGAACTGGCCCTCGTCGTCCTCCTCGAACAACTCTACCGCGCGCGTTGCATCAACGCCGGCACGCCGTACCACCGCGATTGAGTCCGCTACGCGGGTCCGCCCCTTGGGAGCATCCCCCTGCGGCGATCTTTCTCCGACCTTTCAGTCACCTTCCACAGCGGCGCAATCCGAGTGGGATTCATACTGACTCGCCATTTTACTCTTCACGAAGCGGCATGATACGTGCGTTACATCAGTGTCATGCCAATGCACTTTGAGACAAATCCTTCAATCTGCGGGGATGCCACGCGGGCGCTTTCGCATCCGGCCCGACTTTAATGAAACGTTGGTTCCAGAATCTAAAAGTCGCCCAGAAGCTGATGCTGATCAGCGTCTTCTTCGTGCTGCCCGACTCGGTGATGCTTTACCTGTTCATCAACGCCATCAACGACAACATCGAGTTCGCGCGGATGGAGGTGAAGGGAAACCAGTATCAACGTCCGCTGGAAGATTTGCTGGAACTGATTCCCCAACACCGCCAGCTCGCGCATCGGCTGCTGGATGGCGAAACTGCGCTCGCCTCGGCAATCGCGCAAAAATCCGCGGAGATTGATACCGTCTTTCAGAGGCTTGAGGAAGTGGACGCCAAAATCGGAACCGAACTCCAGTTCACGGATGAAGGCCTGGCCAAGCGCCATCGGGAACATATCCGCGTGCAGACAGTCCGCGCGGAATGGGAGGAATTGAAAACACAGCTCAGCGGACTCAGTCAGACAGCCTGCGCCGAAAGGCATGTGCATCTCGTCGCGGATGTGCGGGAGATGATCAGACACTCAGGCGACACTTCCAACCTGATCCTCGATCCGGATCTGGACAGCTATTATCTCATGGATGCGACGCTGCTGGCGCTGCCGCAGGCGCAGGATCGGATCGCGGAGGTGATGGCGGCCGGGCAGGCGATTCTCAGACAGCCTGAGGTAAGCCAAAAGGATCGGCAGCAGTTTGCGATCTTCGTGACCATGCTCCAGCAGGAGGATCTCGACCACATCACGAACAGCGTGCGGACATCACTGCGCGAGGATCCGAATTTTTACGGAATCAACCAGAGCCTGCAGACGCGGGTACCTCCTGCGCTGGAGGAATACATCGTCGCAACGAAAGCCTTAATCGGAATGACGAAGCAGTTCGTGGATGCGGAGAAGCCTGGCATCACGCCCGAGGAGTATGTCGCGGCAGGTGAAAAGGCGCGCGAGGCCAGTTTCAAGCTCTGGCGGATCGCTGACGAAGAGGTGGATGCGCTTCTGCAAAGCCGGATTGAATCTTATCAGGGCCGACGGGCGAGAAGCCTCCTTGTGGCGATCGGCGCGCTCCTTGCAGCCGTTGGGTTCGTCACCTTCATCACGCGGAGCATCAGCGGTCCGCTGCGCAAACAGGCGGCGGATCTCCAGAGCGCGAACGCAGCCCTGCAGGCGGAGATCGCCGAGCGTGAACGTGCGGAAATGGCGCTGCGCACGGCGGAGGAAAAATACCGCGGCATTTTCGAGAACGCCGTCGAAGGCATTTTCCAGAGCACCGCGGACGGCCATTATCTGGTGGCCAATCCGACTCTCGTCCGCATGTATGGCTACGGATCAATCGGGGAATTGCAGGATGCCATGACAGACATCGGAACGCGACTCTATGTGGATTCCCAGCGGCGTTCGGAGTTTCAGCGGCGCATCGCTCAGGAGGGCACCCTCCATCATTTCGAGTCCCAGGTTTATCGCAAGGATGGCAGCATGATCTGGATTTCCGAACATGCTCGCGCGGTGCATGACGCCGCGGGCGCGCTGCTTTATTACGAGGGAACGGTCGAGGACATCACAGAGCGCAAACGGAACGAGGAGGAACTCGAGAAGCTCCACGACCAAGTCGTCGAGACCTCCCGCCTCGCCGGCATGGCAGAGGTGGCCACCGGCGTGCTGCACAATGTCGGCAACGTCCTCAACAGCGTCAACGTCTCGGCCATGCTCGTCGTGGACCGGCTGAGCAAGTCGCGCATCGCCCACCTTGCGAATGTCGCCGCGATGCTGCGCGAGCACAGTGCGGATCTTGCCCAGTTCCTGACCACCGATCCGAAGGGCATGAAGCTGCCCGCATTCATCGGCTCGCTCGCGGAACGTCTCAGCGTCGAGCAGGGCGAGCTGCTGCGCGAACTCGAGGGGCTCACCAAGAATGTCTCGCACATCAAGGAGATCGTCGCCGTGCAGCAGAGCTACGCGAAAGTCTCGGGCGTGTTTGAATCGCTCGCTCCGACCGATCTGGTCGCGGACGCCCTGGAGATGAATGGCGCGGCCTTTGATCGTCACGGGGTGGAGGTCACACGGGAATTCGCGGAGGTCCCGCATGTCCTCGTGGACAAGCACAAGGTCCTGCAGATTCTCATCAACGTGATCCGCAATGCGAAATACGCGGTCAGTGAAAGTTCGCGGCGCGACAAACGGATCACGGTCAGCATCGGCCTCAACGAAGACCGCCGGGTGAAAATTGCCGTGGCAGACAATGGCATCGGCATCGCGAAGGAGAACCTCGCACGCATCTTTGCGCACGGCTTTACCACGAAAAAGGACGGCCACGGCTTCGGCCTGCACAGTGCGGCCCTCGCCGCGACGGAAACCGGCGGCTCGCTCTCGGTCCACAGCAACGGGCCCGGCCACGGCGCCACCTTCATCCTTGAACTCCCCATGGACGAAACCACCAAACGAGATCAGAGGACGGCGGCACTCGCTCACTAGTCCGACCCACATCCATGCACGATTCCTACAATCCCGACACAGCCCTCTCCGGCAACCACAGCCAGCGCATCCTGATCATTGATGACAATGCGGCGATCCACGAGGACATCCGGAAAATCCTCGGCGCCCCGGCTCATGAAGACTCATCGCTCGACAGCGAGGCCGCGGACATTTTCGGCGCGCAGGACGATACGCTGACAAACGTCGAATTTGAGATTGATTCGGCATTCCAAGGCCAGGAGGGGCTCGCAAAAGTGCAGCACGCCCTCGATGAAGGTCGTCCTTACGCGATGGCGTTTGTGGATGTCCGCATGCCGCCGGGATGGGATGGCGTCGAGACGATCAGCCGCATCTGGAAAATGTATCCCGAGCTTCAGGTTGTCATCTGCACCGCCTACTCCGACTACTCGTGGGAGGATATGATCCGCAAGATCGGGAAGACCGAGAATCTCGTCATTCTGAAAAAGCCATTCGACAACGTGGAAGTGCTCCAGCTCGCGCACACGCTCACGCAAAAGTGGACGCTGAACAACCGGCTCCAGCTCCATCTTGAAGGCCTCGACAATATCGTCGCGGCGCGCACCCAGGAGCTTCAGTCCGCGAACGTCCGCCTGCGACGCGAAATCGAAGAGCGCACGCAGGCCGAGAAGGAACTGAACCGTTCTGAGGAGCGTTTCGCCAAGGCATTTCAGGCCAGCCCGATTCCCATGGCGATCCAGTCGCGCGCCAGCGACCGTTTTCTCGACGTGAATGAGGCGTTCCTGACCGTCACTGGATTCCGCCGCATCGAGATCATCAGCCGCACGCCCGTCGAACTCAATCTCTGCCCCGACCCCGAAGCGCCATTGCTGCTGCGTCTGCAGCTCAACGAGGACCGCTCCGTGCGGAATTTCGAGTACCAGTTGCGCACCAAGGCCGGCGAAAATCGCGAATGCATGTTATTTGCCGAGGCCATCGAACTCGGCGATGAACCCGTGGCGCTCGTGGCCATGCAGGACGTCAGCGAGCAGCGCAGGCTCGAGAAGCAGCTCCGCCATTCCCAAAAGCTGGAAGCGGTGGGCCAGTTTGCCGCCGGCGTCGCGCATGATTTCAACAACATGCTCACGGTGATTCAAGGGCATGCCAGTATTCATCTCGCTGCGAACAAGGTCGAAAAGGATGTCGCCGATTCGCTCCAGCAGGTCTCGCTTGCCGCCGAGCGCGCCGCCGCCCTCACGCGACAGCTCCTTACTTTCAGCCGGAAACAGATCGTGCAGCCGCGGGTGCTCGATGTGAACGCGATCGTGCGCAACCTGCACAAGATGCTCCGCCGGCTCATCGGGGAACACATTGAACTGCGATCCGAACTGGCCGCCGGTCTCCCTTCGATTCGCGCCGACGAGAGCAACGTCGAGCAGATTGTCGTCAATCTCGTCGTCAACGCGCGCGATGCCATGCCGGAGGGTGGCCACCTCACCATTCGCACCGAGGCGGTCCGACTCGACGGCGTGCAGACGAGCCGACATCCGAACGCGCGCGCCGGAAACTTCGTCTGCCTCAGCCTCGCCGACACCGGCTGCGGCATGGACGCCACGACGCTCAACCGCATCTTCGAGCCGTTCTTCACGACCAAGGAAGTCGGAAAGGGCACCGGCCTCGGGCTGGCCACCGTCTATGGCATCGTCGCTCATCAGGAAGGCTGGATCGAAGTCACCAGCGAAGTGAATCACGGCACAAAGGTAAATATCTTTCTCCCGGTCTGCGACGCGCCGTCCGGCCAAGTTTCCGAAAGCGATGACAGGAAGCTGCGCGGCGGCGACGAAACGATCTTGGTCGTCGAAGATGAACCGGCCGTGCGCGAGGTCATGACCCAGGTCCTGCGCCACCACGGCTATCAAGTCCTCGAGGCCGGCGACGGCCCCGAAGCCATCGGCATGTGGGCCGAAAAAGGCGAAGAGGTGGATCTGCTCGTCACCGACATCGTCATGCCAAACGGCATCAAGGGCAACGTGCTCGCCGATCGCCTGAAGGCTGAAAAAGTGGGGCTCAAGGTGATCTTCTCCAGCGGCTACAGCGCCGAATTTGCCACAGCAGACGCGCCGCTGAATGAGCATTTCAGCGTCCTCGAAAAGCCGTACAAGCCGGAGGTGCTCGTCCGCGCAGTGCGCGACTGCCTCGATCGCGTTTCGGGCTAGTCCGGCGCGGGGGAAGGCGTCTATGCTCCCCCACTCCATGAAATCCCTCGACGCGAAGATCGCTGACATCCGCAAGAATCCCTCGGGCAGCAAGGCATTCATCATCGCCGACGCAAAGGATGCGGACATGGCATTTGGCATCACTGCGCCGGGACAGAAGCGGCCGATGAATCCCGAGCGCGTGCTGAAGTCGGAATTCCACTGGAAGACGCTGGAGGAATACCGCGCGCAAATCCGCGCCGTCCTGCGGCAGGGCATCGTGGACATCATGCTCCTGTCGGCATCGAATGTGGAGCAACTCGCGATGCGCGAGCGGCTGTTTGAGAATTCTCACATCACGCCTGCCGCGCGCGCGAACGACGCGACGGACATCTGGGTCATCCGCGGCGCGGAATACATCAAGGAACCGTCGCGGCCGTTCCGCAGCGCGACGCTCGATCACATCAAGTGCGGCGAAGTGGACTGCGATCCGGACGCGCCGACAACCGGTGCGGACCTCGGGCTTTACTCGGTCACGTTCACAAACAACTTCGAGCGCGACTACGAAACGCTCACGGCTTTCAAGGCATTCCGAGAGGAGGCGGAGCGGAAGAACTTCCGCTATTTCCTGGAGGTCTTCGACCCAAATGTGGACACCGGCCTGCCGCCCGAGAAGCTCGACGGATTCGTGAACGACCACATCATCCGCAGTCTCGCCGGCGTGACCGCAAAAGGACGCCCGCTCTTTTTGAAAATCGCGTGGCGCGGCCCGAAGGCGATGGAGGAACTCGTCGCGTATGATCCGCAGCTCATCGTCGGCATCCTCGGCGGCAGCGCGGGGACGACTTACGATGCGTTCAAGCTCATCGCCGACGCGCAGAAGCACGGCGCGCGCGTCGCGCTCTTCGGACGCAAGATCAACAACGCTGAAAACCCCCTCGCCTTCATTGAATTCCTGCGCCGCATCGTGGAGCACGAGATCACCCCGGAGGAAGCGGTCAAGGCGTATCATGGCGTGCTGCAATCGCTCGGCGTCACGCCGCACCGCTCGCTCGCGGACGATCTTC
>JBDSAR010000564.1:0-4491 GCA_039922035.1 Chthoniobacteraceae bacterium | reverse complement strand
AAGGGCGAGATCACGGAACTCGCAGGCTGCGACCTTTTGACGATCAGCCCCGCGCTGCTCGGCGAATTGCAGGCGAGCACCGAGCCGCTCGCGCGCAAGCTCGACGCGGCCGCCGCGAAGGGCATGGACATCGCGAAGCTGCACTTCGACGAGAAGACGTTCCGCTACGAGTTGAACGACGACGCGATGGCGACGGAGAAGACCGCGGATGGCATCCGCAAATTTGCCGTGGACATCGTGAAGCTCGAGGCGCTCGTGGCCGGCAAGCTCAAGTAGAGCGACTGAAAAAATGTGGTGGCCGCGTCGGGTGCGGTCGCGCAAGGAGCCGGGGTGCCCCCGCCCCGCGTCTCAGTCTCGGGGCGAGGGCGCCCCGGCTCCTCGCGGCTCCAAGGCTCCGGGATACCAGCCTTCGGGCAGCGGCGTGATGATGATCGGCTTTGCGGAATCGGGAATCGCTTCCGTTCCGCCGAGTTCACGCATGTCAAAATCACCGCGCAACGCACCGGCTCCGGGGCGTTGCGCGACGAGGATGCGCGCGCCCTTTTTCCCGGACGAATGCGGCACCAGCAGCATGAGCGAGCGCACGCCTTGCGGGTAATCCTGCAGATGCGGCACGTCGCTGAACACAAGCGGTGAATCGTAGCTGCCGAGCGAGTGAGCGAGTGCGGTCTGCTGGCCGAGCGTGGGCTGCATCGGCTCGACGGGGCAGCCGTCGCGGTGCGCCGTCCACATGCCATGGAAGCTGAGCCACGCGCCTGCGAAGCCGTACACCGCGCTGATCGCACCGCGCAGCCACAGCCACGGCAGCGCCTCCACTGCGAGCCACGCGAGGCAGACGTGCGCGGCGAAGGTGCCGAAAAAATACTGCGCACCGGAAGGCACGCGCATCGCGGCGAAGAGCAGGCCCTGCATGATCACCGTCGCGAGCGCGACCAGTGCGAGGCATTCACGCACCGCATGCGGAGACGCGGGCAGCGCGCTGTCACCGGGGATTTCCGCACCGCGATTTTTCCAGTGCCGCCGTGCGCAGCACACTGCGACCGCGATGCCTGCCCAGCAGAGCGGATAGATGATCGTGGTGAGCATCTGCATCCACGCATCGGGTCCGGTGCTCGCATACGCATCCGCGGGCGCGGCGAGCAGCCTGCCGCCGAGGAATGGTGCGAGGATGGCGATGTGCGGCGCCTTTCCTCCAGGATAGCCTGATGCGACCGCGCCGCTGAGCCGCGTGAAAATGAGATGCACGAGTTGGCCGAAAAAGACGGCGTTCAGCACGAGGAAGATCGCGAGTGCGATGCCGATCGGCCTCCGATGACGGCGAAGTGCGGGGCGGTGTTTCCAGAGGAGAAATCCGACGATCGCACCCGAAAGCGGCAGGGCCTGCGGATGAATGGTCGCGAGAAATGCCGAGGCGGTGATCGCGGTGACAAGGCTTCGCCGCGTGCCGCCCCGCAGGTATGCGGCGAGTGCCGCGAGCGCGAGTGCGCCGAGGGGAATCGTGAAGCTGGCGTCCCACAGCAGCCGCTGAAATTGAAGCACGGGCGGTGCGACGAGCGCGGCCCCTGCAAACCACGGCGACATCCCCGCCGAGCGCGCGAGCCACAGCAGCGAGGCTGCGGTGACCGCCGAGGAGAGCGCCCCGCGCAGCGCGGCGAGCACGAGCGGATCGTGCGTGAGGCAGAGAAGGAACTGGTAAATCTGCGTGGGCAGCGGTCCGTAGCGGATTCCGAGATTTCCCCACAGCCCGCCCCACGCAGGATGCCACTCGGCATTCGAGTGCCAGGCATTTGCGATCAGGCGCGGCTCGTCATTGGTCCAGAGATTGTCGCCCGGCCAGAGGACCGCAGGGATCACTGCGGCGAGCATCACGAACACTGCGGCTGCATTCCATCGGAGGCCGCGCGCGCTCAATGGTAGCGGACAGAATCAAGGTGAATCTTCGGTGCGAGCGTGCGGATGAATTCGCGGACCGAATTTTGCGACCACTTGCGCGCCGCGTCATTGTCCTTCGGATCTTTCGCCGTCGGCACGCCTGCACTCACGAGGATGTAGGCCCAGCGCTGGCTGACTCCGCGGAAAAGCCGGTCGCGGTTGTCAATCGCCCAACGATCCCAGTGCCCGGCGCAGATGTCCTTTTCGCCGACGAACCAATAGAACGCCTGCAGGTTTTGGGTCACGACGCTGTCCCCGCTCTTTGTGAGGTGGGTGCTGGACAGTTCGGCGACGGGGAAATTGCCGCGGTTCGGCAGCGACATGACGAAATGGTCGCTGTCCTGCAAGGTCCAGCCCTGCGCTTGGAGGCAACGCTCGGGACGGTGGATGGCCGTGCTCATGTCGCGACCGGAAAGCACGATGGAGACCATGATTTCATAGCCGTCGAGATTCCGGTAGGTCTTGCGGGCAAAGCGTGTGCCGGAGGCTTCGCCGAGTGCCGTGCGTTCGGCTGGCGACATCTCCATTTCGGTGCCCTTCCAGTTGCCGACAAAATCCGGCAGATCCATGAGGATGCCCGAAGGTTGCTCGCCGCCCTTCGGGAGCAGGAAGACCGTCGCGATTCCGAGAGTGAGAAAGGCGACGAGTGTCGCGAGCCGGCTAGTAGTCATAGTGCAGCGGCTTCTTTTGCTTCACATTCTTCGGCGCAGGTGCGGAGGGCTGCGGGGCTCCGGGATTGGTCCCCGCCGCAGGCTGCGCGGGGAACCAGCCCGCGAAAGCCGCCGCCCAGTCACGATTGAGCACATTGCCAAATGCCACCATCGCCATGACCGCGACCGGGAAGAACACGAGGCCCGAGTAGTCGTGGTAAAGCCCCGTGGCCGTCTTCGCATCCAGGAAGCGCGCAAAGAGCACCACGGAAAATACGCGCGCGAAATTTCCCAGCACCGCGAAGATCAGCGAGCTGCCGAAAAGCAGGAGCCCGCGGATCGGCCCGCGCATGGTGAAGTACGCGTAGAGCGCCGCGAGCGTGCTCATGGCCATGAGCGAACGGATGCCCGAGCAGCCCCCCGCGATTTCCATCGGGGGGAACTTTCCGTCAGGTGATGAAAGTTTGCTGCCCTCCACGAGGATCGGGATGCCGCAGACGGAGGAGAGGGCGCTGATGGCCTTTGCCGTGAGCACCTGCAGCGGCACCGTGCCCTGCACGACTCCGCCCACGGGCGTCATGAAAAGCAGGAAGACGCACGGGAAAATGACGAGCCTGCTCACTTGAATCCCAAAAAGAAAACGCACTGCACCGTAGATCAGCAGCGGCAGCGCAAAAATCGTATAGCGCGCCTCCACACACCGGATGCCGACGACAAACAGCACCACGCCAGCGCCCGCAAACCACAGCCCGGAGTTGCCGCCGCGTTTCGGTGCCGCGGCGATTTCGCGCCAGCGGAGCAGCACGAGCACGATGGCACCGGGGATGATCCCCCAGCAATGCTGCTGGTCATTTTCGTCATTCCAGCCGCTCGCGATCCAGTGTGCGGCGCTGAAATTTTTCCCCATGAATGCGCCGATGCCGAAATACGCGTAGCCAATCACGAAGAAAAGCACACCGACGAGCGCCGCATCGAACGGCCGGGAAATGCACCAGCGCCCGAACCGCGCGGCGAGCGCAGGCACGTCCGAAAAATCGAAAGGCTCGCGCTCCACCTCGGAAGGGGGCTGGTCCACGGAAAGGACGGGCTCGGTGCTGTCTGCCATCGGGGCGAAAGCTAGGCCCTTTCAGCCTATGTTCAATGCGGTTCTCGGCTGCGCCTGCACCTCCGCCGTGCTTTGCGGCCAGCGCAGGCCCTGAGTCCCTTTCACCGGATGGATCGTCCACGCGCCGGCCCGCTGCGCCTCCGCGATCCGGTCCCTGAAATCGCCGAGATTGCTCACGCAATGCTCCTCTTCCCGCAGCGAGCGCACTCGGAAGCCGAGGTGGTGCGCGAGAGTGGGCAGGTAGAGTTCAAGATAGATCGGGAAAGGCTCCGCTATGGCGGCCACGGCATCGAAAGCCTCCCGCGTCCAGAACGAGCCCGTGCCGACCATCGCCAGGACGGCACGCTTGTCCGCACGCCGCGAGATCTTCGCCCAGTGCGGGTGAAAGCGCGGATCGGCGCAGTGGTAGAGGTAATGGTGCAGGCCCGTGCCATCCACGCGCCGCACGTGGTGCCCGAGGACGTCCGCCTTTTCCTCTGTGAGTCGCGCGAGGAGCCGCTGGCCGAGGTCTGCGACGAGCGGCAGGTGATCAAATTCCGCGAAATACACGTGCGAAAAATCACGGCCCTTCATCCATGCGGAGGCCGCTGCGAAGACCTCCGTGTAGCTCTGCCACTCGCGCGGATGGTCCTCAGTCTGCAGGCGCCTCGACGAGACGTGGACCTTGTTCGGCACGGTGATCGAGGAAAAGTCACCATCGGGTCCGCCATGGACGATCAGCAGCGATTCCTCCGGGGTCGCGTGCGCCCACCACGCCGCCAGTCGCGCGATTTCCGCCGGCGGCGTATGCGTGAGGACGAGGTT
>JBDSAR010000563.1:0-2336 GCA_039922035.1 Chthoniobacteraceae bacterium | reverse complement strand
AACCTCACCCTCGTGTGGAAGGACGGCCGCCTCACGCGCCACCTCGTCCCCGCCGACTCCGCCGACCTCGCCGACATCCTCGACGAGGAACTCTCCCGCGGCAGCCGCCACGGCATCTACCTCCGCGCCCTCGCCGCCGCCGAGCCGCTGCTTTGAAAAGTGGAAAACAAACCATCAAACTGTTCCTCGCTCCCAATGCTGAAGCCTTTTCTCGCCGTCCTCACCCTGTGCCTCCTCATGGCTTCCTCTCATGGCGGAACTGAAGTCAACCCGCCGAGTGGGGACGCCGTTCCACCCTCGCTTTTCGACAAAGGCAGACACGAGATGCAGCTCGGCCTCGGATACAATTTTTCCACAGCCTCGAACGCCCCTCTCCGCCCACGCGTGGCTGACCTGAATGCCGCCCTGCGCTACGGCTGGATGCTCAATTCCCCGGGAGGCACCGGCTTCCTCCGGGGCAACTGCGAGTTCATCGTGGAGGCAGTCGCCGGGGGTGCCACCGATGGTCCGGGTGGAGTCATCATTGGAGGCACACTCATCTTCCGCTATAATTTCATCCAGCCTTCATCCCGATGGATCCCTTACGTCCAGGCCGGCATAGGCGCGGTTTACAACGACATCTATCGCCAGCACCCGCAGCGGGTGATCGGGCAGTCAGTCGAATTCACTGTGCAGGGCGAAATCGGACTGCGCTACCAGTTGAATCCGCACACGGCCCTGTATGCGGAGGCCGGCTACCGTCACATCTCCAATGCCGGCCTGGCGGATCGCAACTACGGCCTGAACAGCCTTGCCGTGCAAGTAGGCATGAGCTGGCTCTGGTAGTCCGGCACGCTGACCGGTCACCAGAATCGTCAGTCCGGCGGCAGCCCCTGGCAAACGCGTCGCAAGGGCAGTGCAGCGCCCGCATCCTCCGGCGCATGGCTTCGACTAAATCCTCGCGCCCGTGGACACGCGCGTCATCCTCGATCACGATGACGTGAGCATCACCGTGGACCACCCCGCGCGCTCCGCCGACGTGAACCTCACCCATGTGTGGAAACACGACAGCCTGAATTTCCTCCCCGCCGACTCCACCGACCTTGCCAACCTCCTAGACGAGGCACTCTCCCGCGCCGGTCACCACGGCATTTACCTCCGGCCCCTCGCCGCCGCGGAGCCTCTGCTGTGAGACGTGGGAGTCGGACAGTCAGACTTTTCTCCGTTCCTGTCCGGCACCGCAAATCGGAATGGACAGGCGGGCTCCTCCACAGGAGAACCGAATGCATGAAAACCTCCGCGGGCATCCTGACAAAAAGAATCCTCCAGCTATTCGTAATTTCCGCTTGCTGCTGCATCCTTGCATCCTGTGAGCAGCCGACGCCGCACGACTATTTCGCCCGCGCGGTGCTGAACTGCAATCTTATCCACGGCTTCGCTGGCAAGGGCCTGCAGAGCCAATTGGCTAGCCCGTCCGTAAAGCTGACGGATGCCAAGACGGGCGCGTCCGCGCCGATGAAGCGGAAAGAGGTGATCGCCGACAAGATCGCCTCGGTCGAGGAGTCCCTCGCAAAGGTGCGGAAGCTCAGGCAGACCGACGATACCAGGGACGTCGTGCAGGCTTCCATCGCGCTGCACGAATATGTCCTCCCCGTGTACAGGAACGAATACCAGCAGCTCGCGAAACTTTATGATGATGGTGCTCCCAAGGCGGAGATCGAATCGCTCGCATCGGCCATCACGACGAAGCACGGTCCGAAGTTCGAGACTCTTTCCGCCAACCTGACGGCGGCCGGAAAGCCTTTTGCGGCGCGGCATGGCATCAAGGTGATGTGGGACATCCGGACTTCGCCTTCGCGCTGAGCGGCGCGGCGGCGCGATGTCGCCCCCTTCCGGTGTGCCGCCATCCGCGTGCGGTGGAACGCGCGCTCCGCCGCGCATTTCGGTGCGTGAAGTGGGGGGATTGTGAGTCGCGGGACGAAGTGTGCGCGGGGTGCCCGCTCCACCTTTTAGCCAAATAGGTCGCCGTCGCGCTTCGGCGCGGTGAGGCCGAGTTTTTTGTAGGCGAGCGGCATCGCGACGCGGCCCTGCGGGGTGCGCTTCAGGTAGCCTTGCATGATGAGATACGGCTCGTTCACGTCTTCGAGTGTGCCGGCGTCTTCGCCGACAGAAACGGCGAGCGAACTGATGCCGACGGGGCCGCCTTCAAATTTTTGCACGAGGGCTTCGAGGATGCGCTTGTCCATTTCGTCGAGGCCGTCGCGGTCAATGTCGCGCATGGTGAGCGCGGCGTCGGCGACGTTGCGGGTGATGTGGCCATCGGCGCGGACTTGCGCGTAGTCGCGCACCCAGCGGAG
>JBDSAR010000562.1:0-2210 GCA_039922035.1 Chthoniobacteraceae bacterium | reverse complement strand
CCCTCGCCTTTGATCGAGGGCAACCTGCTCATCATGGCCATCGGCGCGCAGCCGGGCGCCAGTGTTGCCGCGTTCGACAAGGACACTGGCAAGACAGTGTGGAAGGCGCTCGATGATCCGTGGACTTTCAGTTCGCCCAACGTCATCACCGCGGGCGGGCAGCGGCAGCTCATCGTTTGGACGCCCAAGGCCGTGGTCTCGCTGAATCCCGCCGACGGCAAGACGTGGTGGCGCGAGGAACTCGACACCGCGACCTACTACGGCGTGGCCACGCCCGTCGTGAATGGCGACCTGCTGCTGCTCAGCGGACTCATGTTCCAGCTCGATCCGGCGAAGCCCGCCGTCACCGTCCTCTGGCCGGATCACAAGTCTCCGTCCAAATCCGTCCTCAGCAACACCTCCATCCCCGTGTTGCAGGATGGCCTCGTGTATTCCGGCAAGACCAACGGCCACTTCGTCTGCCTCGAAGCGCGCACAGGAAAGCAGGTCTGGGACACCGACAAAGTCACCGGCAAGGGCCAGGGCGCGACCATTCATCTCACACCGAACGGCGGCACGTTTCTCATCTTCACCGATCAGGGCAACCTCATCCGCGCGAAGCTCAGCGCCGAAGGCTACACCGAACTCAGCCGCACCCACCTCGTGGACCCCACGTTTCCATTCGCCGGCAGGAACGTCGTCTGGCCACCGCCCGCATACGCGAACGGACACATCTTCGTCCACAACGGCGCGGAACTGGTCTGCGCCTCGCTCACCACCGACGGTCGGTAGAAGCTCAGAGCTTCCGCCAGCGGAGATCCTTCAGCACGCCGGACGTGCGCCACGTCGCGATGCCGAACGGCTTCGAGCTTTCGATTTCGCCGATACGCATGTCGAGCGACTTCCCCTCTGTGTCGAGGTCCACCACCAGATCCTTGTCAATCCACACCTCGATTTTCGCCTTCGTCACGCGCACGCGGATGACGTACCACTGGCCCTTCTTGAAGTTCCGGTACTGCGTCGTCTCATTCTCGCTCGCGTTCTCGCCATTCACATTTGAGATGCCCACGACGCTGCCACCCCAGCCGCCGACGATGAGCGACACGCACTTGTCGTTCACGGGAAAGGTGAGGCCGCAGAAAAAGTCGTCGCCCTCGGTGCGCTGCGCCTTCAGTTCGAGCTCGTAATCCATCTTCGCCGGCGCGGCCTCGAGATTGATCCCCGTCATGTCCCCACCCTGCGGCAGCAGGATTTCCCCGTCCTTGATCTTCACATCCGCGTGCCCGGCGAAGTCCGTCTCCTTCCATTTCCCAAGCGTCTTGCCGTCGAATAGCGACACCCACTCCGGCTCCGCCGCCTGTGCGAATGGCACCGCAAGCAGCGCGAGTGAGGACGTGGCGAGAAAGCGACGGCGCGAGAGGGAGTTCATGATGGCAGTGTGGTTGCGCCCCCATTCCGCGCGCAATGCGAATGTGCGCGCGACTTCGCGCCGACGGCGGCTACTCGTCCTTCTTGGGAGTCTGCGCGTTGCGACCACGCTTTCCGCCTTCCTCAAATCTCGCGGGATCCATCTGCCGGAGCGATTGCTCGTCGGGCTGCTCGTTGAATTGCTTCCAATACTTTTCCTTGAAGGGGTTCACCTTCGGCCCGACCGCATCCTCGTTCACAAGCATCGGCAGCGCGTCCGTCCACCACTGGTCGTAGGCGGCGCGGAGCTTCGCTGCGGCATCGGGATTCTGCTCGATCACATTCGTCTTTTCGCCGGGGTCGGCGGCGAGGTCGTAGAGTTCCTTGTTGTTCACGAGCGTGAATCGCGCATCGCGAATCGAGCAGTTACGAAACTTCGCATCGGCGACCTTGCCGTGCGGCCAGCGACCGACGTGCGTGACGAGCGTGCGGTCCGGCCACTCCGCCTTTTCCTGCGTGAGCAGCGGCATAAGCGAGCGGCCCTCGACTTGTTTGGAAATATCCGCATCGAGCGTGACGCCCGCGACCTCGGCGAGCGTGCGGAACATGTCCACGTGCGCAGTGAGCGCGGGCACATCGCGTCCGCCTTTGAGTTTCGCGGGCCAGCGGAAAAATGCGGGCGCGCGCGTACCGCCCTGATACGGCGTACCTTTGCCACCGTGCATTCCCGCGTTGAAAACCTTCACACCCGCAGTGCCGCCGTTGTCGGTGCCGAGATAAATCACCAGCGTGTTTTTCGCGATGCCCCACTCGTCCAGCTTCGC
>JBDSAR010000561.1:0-6583 GCA_039922035.1 Chthoniobacteraceae bacterium | reverse complement strand
TTCGCCGCGCCCTTCTTGCTGCGCATGATCGGCGCGAGATATTTCGCGGTCGCGGCGGCGATGACGTTGTAGCCGGCGAGATTCGGATGCCGGTCGGCGAACCATCCGGGCAGATGGCCGAAGATGGCGTCGAGGCGGTTGTCCATCACGACGATCGTCGGGTCTTTCCCGGCGGGATCGGCAACGTAGGGCACGGCGAGCGGGCGCAGAGCTTCCGGAACTTTTGAAAGCGCGTAGCGGCGGTAGTTGAGCATGTCGCCGCCTTTCGCGAGCGCGGCAGCGTAGTCCGGGTAGAGATCAAAGACGGGGAGCTTTTCCTCCTCGGCAACGCGGCGCACGAGGTCGTTGATCCGCTTCGCTTGCGGCGCGCTGGACTCCGCATCGGCGCTGAATGCGATGACGGTCGTGGGGATGAGCATCGCGCCGGGGTGATCCTTGCGCAGGCGCGCAATGAGTTCGTGGAAGTCCTTCGGGAAATTCGTGTCGAAGTCCTCGCGCTTCGCGGCGTCGTTCAGGCCGTATCGGATGAAGATGTAGTCGGCCTGCGGCTTGGTCTTCACGGCCTTGTCGTAGCGCGTGTCGAGCAGGCGGCGGAGGTATTCGCCGCTCACCCCTTCGTTGTAAGCGTCGCACGGCGGGAGGCCGGGCTCGATGGCGAGCAGCGAGCGCAGCGTGTCCTCGAACTGCGGCTCGTCGGGCGCAAGTTTCTTCGGGATGCTCGCCTCGGTGGTGCTGTCGCCGAGGAGGATGATTTGGGTGCGCTTTTTCCCCGCCGTCGCCGCGCTGAACTCGAACGGCTTCCCGCCGACAATCTGATCCGACGTGACCGTGGGGCAGATGCGTTTCTCGACATGCTGCACGAACAGTTCCGTGCCGCGCACATGGCTCACGAAGGGCCAGCGCGCCGGATTATACATCGTGTCGGTGAGGTCGCGCATGAGGACGACGTGCTTGCCGTTCTTCGCAAGCTGGCGCAGGCCGAACGGCCGGCCCGCGACGCACATGTTCAAATGCACGCCGGTGAGGATGACGTTATCAATGCGGCGCGAATCGAGCAGGTTCCAGATTTCCTCTCCGGAGTCGCTGATGGCGTCGCGCTCCTGATCAATGCGCAGCACGTCCATCTGCCTCGACCACGGTGCGCGCGGATTGAGGCCCTTCGCCTCGAGTTCCTTCGCCCAACTCGCGTGCTCGGCGGCATCGTCGTCCTCGCCGCCGTCGCTCTGGTCGAGCGGATACACGGCCTGCTCCTCGGCAGGGATCTGCTTGCACCATGACCCGATTTTGTCCGGCAATCGTGCAGCGATCGGAGCGGACTTCGCGCGCTCGCGTGCCGGCGTGCCATCGTAAGTTTTCATGCATCCGCTCGGCGCATGGATGATGAGCACTCCGGCGGCGCGCGCCTGTTCGAGCAGCTCATTCATGCGCGGCACCAGCTCACCTTCACGGATGACTGCGTTGCGGCAGTGGTGAAGGTCCCACATGTCGCAGACGATGATCGCCGTGCGCGATGGCAGCCACTGCTCCTTCACGGTCGCGGCCCTGTTTGTCGAGGAGCGTGTCTGGAGCGCGAGTGAGAGCGGTGTTTCCGCGACGACCCGGCCGGTGAGGCAGAGCGCGATGAGGAACAGAATCGAGCGGAATGCTTTCATGAATTGGACAGTTGGATTTTAAGCGACGGTGTTTGCCTGCAGCACGCGCATCACGTTTCCGCCGAGCACCTGGCGGATCGCGTCGTCGCGGTGGCCGCGCATCACCATGCCGAGGGTGAAGAGCGGCCAGTTCGTCCACGCGACGCTCTGATCCATCTCGGGCGTGGTCTCGAAATTGTCCTTCGGCCAAAGGTGCTCCCAGCGATCGCCGCCGCCGCGGCCGAATGGCGACGAGCCGTCAGCGCGCTTCTGGATCTTCGCGCGCTCCTCCTTTTCAAAACGCGAGACATACGAGACGTCGCAGCCGATCGCGGCGTGCTGCGCGCCGAATTTTTTGATCACATGATCGAGGTGATCGAGCAGCGCGGTGATGTCGCCCTTGCCGCCGAGGAAACGCGGGATGCAGCACATGCCGACGAGCCCGCCAGTGTCGCAGATGGCCTTGATCGTGTCGTCCGGCTTGCCGCGGAAATGGCGGTACACATCCGCGCACGTCGTGTGGCTTGCGACCATCGGTTTCAACGACGCCTTCGCCGCGTCGAGCGCAGTCGTCCAGCCGCTGTGCGCCACATCCACGATCACGCCGAGCTTGTTCATCTCGGCCACGGCGGCCTTGCCGAAGTCGCTCAGCCCGCCGTCATGCGGCTCGCCCGCGCCGTCGCCGATGGGATTCCGGCGGTTGTAGGTGAGGTGCATCATGCGGATGCCCAGTTCGTGGAAGATGCGGATGTAGCGCATCTCGTCACGCACGCTCTCCCACTGCTGATGCAGCGGCACGCCGTTGCCCGTGAAGCACAGGCCCGCGTGTCCGGCCTTCTTCAGCGCAGGCACTTCGTCGGCGCGCACGACTTTTGAGAGCGCAGGCTTCATCGCATCGGTCGTCTTCGTGAAGTGCGCGAGACGCTTGATGAGACGCAGCGGATCGTTCCCTTCCTCGCCTGCGTTTTGGAAAATGCACGTCACGCCGGCTGCATGGAAGGCGTCGAGGAATTCCTTCCGCTCGCGTTCGTTCACCGCGCCGCGATTCATCATCATGGCCTCGCGCAGATCCTCGAGTTCGTCGCGCTGCACGCCGTCCTTCACCGCCTGATTGATCGCATCGCCATCCACCGCGAAGCGCGGCGCGAAGCCATACGACTCGAACACGACCGACGAAAAATGCAGCTCCCAGGCGCGCTCAATCTGCGCCCGCGTGGGCTTCAGCAGCGCGAGTGCGATCTCGCGCGGCTTGTCGATCGTCGGATTGCCCGTCGCCCACAACTGCTTCGCCTGCTGCGCGCGGACGTGGATGAAGAACCCGCCGGCAACTGCGGCGAGCGGAAGGCGTTTCAGCAAGGCGCGGCGTGTGAGCTTCATGGCTGTGTCACCTTTCTGTGCAGTTCATGGACTTTCGCCGCAATGCGATCCTCCACGTCTTCGGCCCAGCCAGCGGCGGCTTCATAGCCACCTTCCTGGAGCACGCGCAGGCTCGGCACGTAGCCGGTGTAGTCATTCGAATACCCTGCCACCCACACGCCCGCGTCGCCGGCGAACTCGCGTTTGAAGCGCAGCGAGTAGTCCACCACCGTCTCGCTGCCGAGCGTGATGAAAGTGAGATCCTTCCCGAGCGCGATCACCTGCACCGGGTAGTCGTGCTCCGCCCTGCCCGGCTTCGCGTAGGCTAGCTTGATCTCCTCATACGCCGCGCGAATCGGCCCACTCACCGGGCGAGGATTCACGCTGAGCGCCATCTCGACGGCGTTGGAAAGCGAGCGCCCGTGCTGCATCGCGAGTTCGAGATCGGTGACGCCGGGCACGACATCGCTGCGGCGCGGATACGGATTCTGATCGCCGCCGCAGCCCATGAGGAACAGCGCCGTGAAGCCTGGCCGGTGCTCCTGCAGATATTCCTGCGCGAAGCCCGCGTAGTCGCCGCACCAGTTGTAAAATCCGAGCGACGTGTTGTGGCACGCGTAACCGAACAGCGTCGCGCGCAGCGTGCCGTCCGGCGACTCGATGCGCAGCGCAGGCACCTCGTGATCCACCACGCCGTTCGGGTTCGGAGCTTTGTTCGCATTCGGGTGATCGGCGGGCAGCGTGTAGTCGCGGCGGCGGTTCATCGCGAAACCGCAGCGCGCCTTGTTCCAAGTGAGCCGCGCGGGCTGCATGTCGGCGAGCGCCTTGCCGATGATTCCCACGATGTCCTCCTGCAGCTTCTGCGTGTATTCCCATGCGTCCTTAATTTTCGGATCCTCGAGATCCTTCTCAGTCACCGGGCTGCTCCGGAAAGATGGCCCGCTGTGCGTGTGCGATGCATTCATCACGAGATTCGCCGGCGGCAGCTTGAACTGTTTCTCCGCGCGCTCCGCCACCGCATGCCGCACCGACTGCGGCACGCCGATGAGATCGAGCGTCACGAACACGAGGCGGTTCCCCTGCTCGTCCTGCAATGCGAGCGCCTTCGCAAAAAGATCCTGCACCTTGCCCTCCGCCGGCTTTTTGCGCGCAGCGTAGCCCGCCATCCACAGCAGTTTCTGCGGGGTTACCACCGCCGTCGCCGTGCCCGCCTTCCAATTCGCCGGCACATGAGGCGCGAGCGATTTCGGCGGAGCCGCCGGTGAAAGAGGCGTCGCCCCGGGCGGCGCTGCGATGCACGCGAGAGCCGCGGCGATAAATACGGAGAGCGTGGCGGCGGTCGCGGGGAATTTCATGAGGCGCGGTGGATCACAGGACACAACCCCGCTAATTGGATCTCCGTGGGGCGCACCTTCAAAAAACGCGGGCGAAAAAATCGCCCCGCTATTTTGCCGACGGAGCCTTCAGCTTCTCGATGAGATACGCGTCAATGCTGGCGTGCTTCACGTCAGGCGCGCCGGGATACTGCACCTCGCACGGGATGCCGGCTTCCTTGAGGTGCTCCTGCAGCTTCACGCCGAAGTTTGCCGTGTGCGTCGGGTCTTTCTGAACCTGCCCGATCGCAGGCGGCGCACTGAAGGTCATGTAGATCGGCGGGTCGTCGCTCGTCACCAGCGCATAGGGCGAATACTCTGCGATGAACGGGAGGATCTTTTCGCGTGCGGCCACGAAGTCGTCGAAATTTTTGAACTCGCCGGCCTTGCTGAACGCATGCCCGCCGTAGCTGCTGTTCGGCGTCCACTCCCTCATCTGCTTCGGGTCGAGCGTTGTCTGCGGACCGTTCACCGCGGCGCACCAGAGGCGCGTGGACTCATGCGCGATCGGGTCGCTGCTTTTCGGATCCGCGAGGTCATCGTGAAATGCGAGCCATAGCGACGAACACGCACCCGCGCTGCCGCCGCTCGCGCCGATGCGCTGCTTGTCAATGTTCCACTCCTTCGCGTGGCTGCGCACAAATTGCAGCGCCCGGGCCGCGTCGTGCAGCGGGGCCTTCACCGGCGGCACGACCTCCTGCGCCTGCGAGATGTAACGGTAGTTCACCGAGACGACCGAGATGCCCGCGTCGAGATACGGCTTGGGATTGATGCCATTTTTATCCCCGCCCATCCATCCGCCGCCGTGGATGTAGAAAAGCACCGGCGTCGGCTTGTCCGATTTTGCCTGGTAAAAATCGAGCACGTTGCGCTCAGCCGGGCCGTAAGGCAGGTCAGCCACGGTCGGTTTCATCGAGCGGCGCGGCGGGCCTTTGAGGCTCGCGATGAGATACTCGTCCGCCGACTTGTGTTTCACGTCGGTCGCGCCGGGATAGACCAACTCGCACTCCACGCCGAGCGACTTGCATTTTTCCTGCAGCTTCACGCCGTAGTTCGCCGTGTGCGTGGGATCCTTTTGCTCCTGCCCAAGCGCGGGCGCGGACGAGTAGATGAGATACACCGGCGGGTCGTCGGACGTGACGTGCTCGATGGGCGAATACTCCTTGATCCACGGCAGCACTTCCTCCCGGTGCTCGAGAAATTCCGCGAAGCGCGTGTCGCGCGACTTGATGTCATTCGGGTCCATGAAGCCGAACGCGTGACCGCCGTAGCGGCTGTTCGGCGTCCACTCCTTGAGTTCCTTCGGATCGAGCGAAGTCTGCGCGCCGACGACCGCCGCCGTCCACAGTCGCGTGGACTCATGCGCGATCGGGTCGGTGCTTTTCGGATCGGCCATGTCCTTGTGAAAGGCGAGCCACAGCGAGGAACACGCGCCCGCACTGCCGCCGCTCGCGCCGATGCGCTGCTTGTCAATGTTCCACTCCTTCGCCTTGCTCCGCACAAATTGCAGCGCCCGCGCGGCGTCCTCCAGCGGAGCCTTCACCGGCGGTTTCACACCCGCGATCTGCGCCTGCCAAGAGTAGCGGTAATTGATCGAGACGACCGAGATCCCCGCATCGAGATACTGCTTCACGCTCGCGCCCGTGCGCCCGCCTTTGTCGCCCGCGACCCAGCCACCGCCGTGAATGAAGAACAGTAGCGGCGTGGGCCTGCCCGATTTTGCCCGATAGAAATCCAGCACCTGCCGCTCGTGCGTGCCGTAGGCGACATTCGCAAACGTCGGCTCAATCACTGGCGCTGCGGGTTTGGCGTCCGCAGGTTTTGCATCAGCGGGCTTTGTCGCGGGCGCATCGGCGGCAAAAGTTTGTCCAAGGAGGACGGCGAGCGATGCGGCGAGGAGGAACGGTTTTGGGCGGATGGGGAATTGCATCCCCAGCTAATGCGCGAGCGGCGTGTTTCATTGGGGATTTGTCCGAACATTACTGAACCCGGACGACGGCGGCGGCTTGCCTGGAGCGCCGCGCGTCCTCGCCGGCCACGAAGTCACCCGGCGAAGCCGGCATTTCTCATGGCCGTCGGGACGACAGCGCTCCATGCGCGGCCATCCTCGTCCGCCATTTCCGCACTGACACCGCCCGCCCGCTCTGGCACTCATCGCGAATGCGTCACTCCCTCCTCGCCCTCCTCGCACTCACCTCCACGCTTTTCGCCG
This sequence comes from Chthoniobacteraceae bacterium, assembly GCA_039922035.1. Classification (GTDB taxonomy): domain Bacteria; phylum Verrucomicrobiota; class Verrucomicrobiia; order Chthoniobacterales; family Chthoniobacteraceae; genus SXWH01. The sequence goes on along the minus strand of JBDSAR010000561.1, from coordinate 11 downwards.
CCGATCCCGAG
>JBDSAR010000560.1:0-1504 GCA_039922035.1 Chthoniobacteraceae bacterium | reverse complement strand
ATCGGCGACAAGGACACTTTCTTCCAGGCGCACGTCATCATGGGCGAGGCTTTCGCGAAGGAAGGCCTTCAGATGGTGAACCTCATCTCGCCCGGCACCGGGCACGTGATTGATCCCGTGACGCACGGCGAGCAGATGCGTCGCATCGGCGAATACGCCACGAAGGGTCTCGACCACGCGCCGCGACAACTGCGCTTCGTGACGTGGACGCTGAAATACAATCGCTGCCACTGGATCGAACTGCTCGCACTCGGACGGCATTACGAGCGCGCCGAGATCATCGCACGTGTCACCGATGATGGCGTCATTGAGATCAGCGAGTTGAAAAATGTCACCCGCTTCGCCCTGCATCCGCCGGCCCTCGGCGTGGCGACACGGGTCCGCATTCTCGGAAACGGAATCACTTTACAAAACCACGCCGCCGATGAACCACTCGTCTTCAGTCAAGCCAACGGCGCATGGCACTGCGACGGCACGCGCAGCCAGATCGCCCTCACAGGCAAGAGACCCGGCTTGCAGGGGCCGATCGACGACGCATTCGCCGCGCCGTTCCTCTGCGTGCGCGGCACGGGCGAGCCGTGGAATCCCGCCGTCGGTGCGTGGGCCGATGCGAGCCTGCGTCGCTTCGCCTACGAGTGGGCGCGCTACATGCGCGGCGATCTGCCGGTGAAGAACGACACCGAAGTGACCGAGGTCGATGTGCGCACGAAGCACCTCATCCTCTTCGGCGATCCCGGCAGCAATGCGTGGATTCGCAAGGCGCTGCCGAATCTGCCGGTCACATGGAGTCGCGACGAGTTCATCCTCGCCGACGCGCTCCACTCCGCGAAGGAGCACGCGCCGGTGCTCATCTGCGCCAGCCCGCTCGCCGCGGATCGTTACGTCGTAATCAACAGCGGACACACGTTTCATGAGAAGGAGTTTGCCGCGTTCAACTACCTGCTCTTCCCGCGCCTCGGCGATTGGGCCGTGATGAAGATCGCGCCCGGCGCGGAAACATGGCAGCCATCGTCGCCCGCATTTCCCGAGGAAGCCGTCTGCGCCGGCTTCTTCGATGAAGCGTGGAAGAAACCGATGCCCGCAACGCCATGACGAAAATACTGATCGCCGAGTGCAAACAGGAAGTCTCGACGTTCAATCCAGTCCTGAGCGGCTACGAGGATTTCACCATCCGGCGCGGGGAGGAAATTCTGCGGTACCATCGCCAGGTCCGCAGCGAGGTCGGTGGCGCGCTGAGCGTGTTCGACGCGTGCAGCGACGTGCAGATCGTTCCGGCGTTCAGTGCACATTTCATCACCTCGGGCGGCACGCTGGCGGACGCGGCGTTTCGGCGAATCGCCGACGAACTGCTCGCGAGCATCAAGGCCGCTCCGCCGGTGGACGGCGTTTACTTTTCCCTGCATGGCGCGATGGCCACGCAAAGCGAGGATGATCCCGAGGGTTACCTGCTCGCGGAGACGCGCAGGATTCTCGGCGAGCATGTGCCGATCGTGATCTCGCTCGA
>JBDSAR010000559.1:0-5342 GCA_039922035.1 Chthoniobacteraceae bacterium | reverse complement strand
AAACTTTTCCGGCCGCTCGCATTCACGAAGACCTTTGCCATCAGCGGTTCCGTCATCCTCGCGATCACCGTGGTGCCGCTCATGTGCTACTTCCTTTTCTATCCCGTGAAATGGAAGAAACAGGTCGTCGCGCTGATGTCAGTGGGTCTCGGAATTGTCAGCGCCATCGCCACCCACGCCATCATCATGTGGACGACTTCGATGGGGCATTACAGCGGCTGGCCGACTTCGATTGCCGTGGGCATCATCGTCGCGCTGGCCACCGTGCGCATGACGCGCGAGCGCTTCCTTCCGCTGGAGCAAAACGCCGTGTCGCGCGGCGTTTTCAAAATCTATCAGCCGACGCTGCGCTGGATTCTCGCGCACAAGAAAACCTTCCTCACCGTGCCGGTGATCATCCTCTTTATCGGCTTCAGCACATGGCTCGGCATCGGCACGGTGCTGAGTCCCGTGGGCTGGGTGATCAACAAATTCGCACGCGAGCCGGCGTCCGCGGAACTCAAGCGCGAGATGTATGTGAAGCCGGAGGTGGAGCTGAAGCGACCACTGATCGAACTGGATCAACTCCGCTGGCAGCGCGTGCAGAATGGCGACGGTTCCACGCATCGGCGTTTCCTGTGGCGCAGACAGGATCCCAACGAACGCGACGCGGAGATCGCTGCGGGAAAAAAAGTGATCGCCGAGACTCGAATTCTTCCCGGCATCGGACGCGAGTTCATGCCACCGCTCGACGAAGGCTCATTCCTCTACATGCCATCGCTGCTGCCGCAGGGCGGGCTGGGGCCTGCGATTCAGGTCAACAGCGTGCAAGATCGCGCCATCGCCTCCGTGCCCGAAGTGGAATCCGTCGTCGGCAAAATCGGCCGCTCCGAATCCGCGCTCGATCCCGCGCCCATCGGCATGATGGAGAGCATCATCATCCTCAAGCCTGAGGCCGAGTGGCGGCAGATACCGGTGAGGCGCTGGTTCTCCGGCTGGCCCGCGCGACTGAAAAAGCCGCTCGCGTTTTTCGCACCCGAGCACCGCACGATCACGAAGAGCGAAATCCTCACGGAGCTTCAGCAGAAGACCGCGATCCCCGGCGTGCTGCCGACTTTCCTCCAGCCGATCCAGACGCGCCTCGTCATGCTGCAAACTGGCTTCCGTGCCATGATGGGTGTGAAAATTTACGGCAGTGACTTGAAGGAGATCGAGCGCATCGGTTTGCAAATCGAGCAACTGCTGAAGCAAGTCCCCGGCGCGACTGACATCGTGGCCGACCGCATCGTGGGGAAGCCGTATCTCGAATTTGAAATCGATCGCGACCGCATCGCCCGTTACGGCGTGAACATCCGCGATGTGCAGGACGTGATCGAGGTCGCGATCGGCGGAATGAACCTCATGGAATCCGTCGAAGGTCGCGAGCGCTACCCGATCCGCGTGCGCTACATGCGCGAGTTCCGCGAGGACCTGCCCGAGCTGGAAAAAATCCTCGTGACCACGAGCAGCGGCGCGCAAATCCCCCTCGCCCAAGTCGTCAACATCAAGAGCGTGCTCGGCCCGCAGGAGATCAAAGGCGAGCGCGGATTGCTCGTCGGCTACGTCACGATGAACACGCGCGACCGCGACGAAATCGGCGTGGTTGACGATGCTGAAGCGCTGCTGCAATCGGCCCTGCGCGATGGCAGCCTCAAGCTTCCTGCCGGATACTACTGGGAATGGAGCGGCCAGTTTGAGAGCCAGAAACGCGCGAGCGCACGGATGCAAATCCTCGTGCCGCTCACGCTGTTCATCATGCTGGTGATGCTCTACCTCGGCTTCCGCCGCTGGTGGATCGCGCCCGTCATCTACTTCGCGATCCTCACGTCCGCCGCCGGTGGATTCATCATGCTCGCCTTGTGGGGCGCAAATCTTTCAGTCGCCGTGTGGGTGGGCTTCCTCGTCCTCTTCGGAGTGGCCGACGACGACGGCGTGGTCATCTCCACTTACTTGGAAAATACGTTCGACAAGGACAAGCCGGACTCCGTGCAAGCCATCCGCGAAACCGTGTTGCAGTGCGGGATGAAGCGCATCCGCCCCTGCCTCATGACGCTCGCGACCACCGTCTTTGGCCTCATGCCAATCTTCTGGACGCACGGTCGCGGCTCCGACGTGATGCAGCCCATGGCCATCCCCAGCATCGGCGGTCTCGCCGTGAGTTTGTTCGTCGGCATTTTCATCGCGCCCACTTTGTTCTGCGCCATCGAGGAGTGGAAATGGAAACGCGCGCAGCGAGTCGTGCAGCCGGGGGCCGCCGCGTGAGCCTCACCACGAGTCGCATCCCGCGGACGGTCGTCGCGCTCGGGCTGGTGAGCCTGCTCACGGACCTCTCCAGCGAAATGATCTATCCTCTGCTGCCCATCTTCCTCGCCTCCGTGCTCGGCGCGGGCGCGATGGCCCTCGGGCTGATCGAAGGCATCGCGGAATCCACCGCGGCGCTGCTCAAGGCGGCGTCCGGCATCTGGACCGATCGCACTCACCGACGGAAGCCGCTCGTCGTCGCCGGCTACGGCTTGTCGGGAATGATGCGCCCGCTCATCGGCCTCGCCATTTCGTGGCCGATCGTGCTCGTGCTGCGCTTCGCCGATCGCATCGGCAAAGGTCTGCGCTCTTCGCCGCGCGACGCACTCATCGCTGACGTGACCGACCAGTCCGCGCGCGGCGCGGCGTATGGCTTCCATCGCGCGATGGATCACGCCGGCGCCGTGCTCGGACCGCTCGTGGCGGCGGTGCTGCTGAATTTCGCGGGCCTTCCGCTGCGGCAGGTCTTCCTCCTCTCCGCGGTCCCGGCGGTCGCCGTGATGGTGGTGTTGCTCCTCGGCGTGAAAGAGAAGCCGCTTTCACGCGCGGAACCTCCCGCAGCGCGGAAGCACCTCGCGCCATGGAGCGCGCTCGGCCCGGACTATCGCAGGCTGCTTCTCGCCGTGCTGGTCTTCACGCTCGGCAATTCCACCGACGCCTTCCTCCTCCTGCGCCTCAGCCAGATCGGCATCTCCACCGCGGGGATTGCGCTGCTGTGGTCGGCGCATCATGTAGTGAAAATGATCGCGAGCTATTTCGGCGGGCGGCTCTCGGATCGCGTCGGCCCGCGCGTGATGATCCTCGCCGGGTGGCTTTTTTTCGCCGCGATCTATCTCACCTTCGGCTGGCTCCACTCCGCGCCGTGGCTCATCGCCGTGTTCCTCGCCTACGGCATTTACTTTGGCCTCGTGGAGCCCGCCGAACGCGCCTGGGTCGCCAGCCTCGTGCCGCCGGAACTGCGCGGCACCGCGTTCGGATGGTATCATTGCGCCGTGGGTCTCTCGGCCCTTCCCGCGAGCATCGTCTTTGGTCTGCTGTGGCAAAAATGGGGTGCCAGTGTCGCGTTCACCACCGGTGCAGTGTTCGCCGCGCTTGCCGCACTGCTACTGCCGCGTGCGCGCGAAGCCTCGCAAGGTTTTGACGATCCAAGAAAAGCCACCGCATGAACGCCGAGATCGTCAAGATCTGGCACAACATCCCTGCCGAGGAAGTGCTGACACAGCTTCGCTCCGCCGTGCCGGGACTTTCCGCGCAGGAAGCCGCGCAACGCCTCGCGAGCAATGGCGCGAATGAACTGAAAGAAGCGGAGCCGATCAGTCCCTGGGCGATCCTCTTCGGTCAGTTCAAGAGCCTCATCGTCTGGATTCTCATCGTCGCGGGCATCGTCTCCGGCCTGCTCGGCGAGGTGGTGGATTGCATCGCGATCCTCGCGATCGTCGTGCTCAACGCGGTGATTGGTTTCTATCAGGAATTCAACGCGGAGAAGTCCATCGCCGCCCTCAAGAAGATGACCGCACCGCAGGCGAAGGTGCGGCGCGACGGACAGGTCACGGTGATTCCCGCCTCGGGCATCGTCACCGGCGACATCATCGCGCTGGAAGCCGGTGATCTCGTCGCCGCCGATGCACGGCTGCTGGAGGCGTCGTCGCTCAAGTGCATCGAATCCGCGCTGACCGGAGAATCGGATGCGGTGGAGAAACGAGCGGTGACTTTGGAAAAGGACGACGTCCCTCTCGGCGATCGCGAGAACATGATCTTCATGGGCACGAGCGTCGCCACCGGACAGGGCAGCGCCGTCGTCGTGGCCACGGCGATGAGCACCGAGATTGGCCGCATCGCGGGGCTGATCGAAGACGCGGGCGCCGATGAGGGCACGCCGCTTCAGCAAAAGCTCGATTCATTCGGGCGGATTCTCGTGTGGGCATCGCTCGGCATCGTCGCGCTGTTGTTCGTGCTTGGGCTGCTGCGCGGGATGAAATTCTTCGAGCTGTTCATGACTTCGGTGAGCCTCGCCGTTGCCGCCGTGCCGGAAGGATTGCCCGCCGTCGTCACCGTCGCTCTCGCACTCGGCGTGTCGCGCATGTCCCGGCGTCGCGCGCTCGTGCGCAAACTTCCGGCGGTCGAGACGCTCGGCTCCACGAGCGTCATCTGCACCGACAAGACGGGAACGCTCACCGTCGGCGAGATGACCGTGCGCGCGCTTTACGTCGCGGGCCATACCTACGAAGTCACCGGCGAAGGCTACGGCCCGGACGGCGAAGTGCGCATCGCGGGCAGGAAGTCGGAGTCGCAACATGCGGCACCGTTGCTCGAACTGGCGACCGTCCTCATCGGCTGCAACAACGCGCATCTCGTCGAGGAAGACGGGCAGTGGAAAGTGATCGGCGATCCCACCGAGGGTGCCTTGCTCGCCGCCGGTCCCAAGGCCGGCGGGAACCGGGAACGCATCGAGAAGGAAATGCCGAAGCAGCAGGAAATCCCGTTCGACTCGGACCGCAAACGCCGAACGGTAATTCGACGGATGCCAGACGGGAAATTGCGCGCGTTCATCAATGGCGCACCCGACATGCTGCTCTCGCGCTGCACGAGGATTTTCATGGGCACGGAGATTCGCGCCATGACGGACGACGATCGGCAGCGCATAGCCGCGCAAAACAGCGCGATGGCGCAGCGGGCCCTGCGTGTCCTCGGCTCCGCTTACCGCGACTTGGACGAAGCCTCGCCAGCACGCTTGACCCCGGAGGAAGTCGAGCGCGACCTCGTGTTCGTCGGCCTCGCCGGCATGTATGATCCGCCGCGCCAGGAGGCGAAGGACGCCGTCGCAAAATGCCGCGCCGCCGGCATTCGCGTCGTGATGATCACCGGCGACCATCCGCATACCGCGACCGCGATCGCGCGCGAACTCGGCATCGCATCAGCAGCAGACGTGGCCATCTCGGGCGCGGAGCTGGACAAGATTTCCGACGACGAACTGCGGCAGCGCGCTCCCCAGGTGGCCGTCTATGCGCGCGTCACCGCCGAGC
>JBDSAR010000558.1:0-4635 GCA_039922035.1 Chthoniobacteraceae bacterium | reverse complement strand
AGCAGTCGCTCGACACTTACCTGCACAAGAATCGCGAGACCGCCGAAATCATCCGCAAGAAAATCGAGGAGAACGAGCACGAGCGGAAGGAACTCGCCGGCATCCGCAACATCGCCAAGGAACGCGCGAAGAAAGCCTCGCTCCACAACAAGAAACTCCGCGACTGCCGCCTCCACCTCGGCGACAAAAACCCGCGCGCCGAGGAAAGCACGCTCTTCATCGTCGAGGGCGACTCTGCCGCCGGCTCGCTCACGTCCACGCGCGACGTGCAGACACAGGCCGTCTTCGCGCTGAAGGGCAAGCCGCTCAACACCTATGGCCTCACGAAAAAGGTCATCTACGAAAACGAGGAGTTCCACCTTCTCCAGGCCGCGCTCAACATTGAGGACGGCCTCGACGGCCTGCGCTACAACAAGATCGTCATCGCCACTGATGCCGACGTGGACGGCATGCACATCCGCCTGCTGCTGCTCTCGTTCTTCCTGCAATTCTTCCCCGACGTCATCCGCAACAATCACCTCTTCATCCTCCAGACGCCGCTCTTCCGCGTCCGCAACAAGAAGCTCACGCGCTACTGCTATTCCGAGCAGGAGAAACAGGCCGCCGTCGCCGAGTGCGGCGCGACCCACGAAATCACGCGATTCAAGGGCCTCGGCGAAATCTCCGCCGGCGAGTTCAAGGACTTCATCGGCGAAAACATCCGGCTCGACCCCGTGAACCTGCACCACCTCTACAGCAGCGACGAACTGCTCTCCTTTTTCATGGGCAAAAACACCCCCGAGCGGCAGGAGTTCATCATCGAGAATCTCCGCGTGGAGAAGGATCTCGTGGAGGCATAAAGGCCATTCTGAATCGCGAAAGCGCTTCACGCGCGCCCTGCCCGACAGACACAAATTCAGACGATGGCTTTGCCATTCTTCCACATAGTGACCGTGTTAAAATTGTAAGCTTCCCCTCTTGAGCACCAATGGTGCGACCGCCGATGGACTCGCACCGTTTCCCACCTCTCCCTCAAATCCGCTGATGTTCACGGGGCAACAACCTGCGTCTCCTTCGCATTTGCCGAATCCACGGTTACCGTTCATAAGCTCCACCATGCGCCCGCATTTCCTCCTCGCTCTTGCAATCACCTCCACCGCCTTGACGGCCGAAGAATACCCTCTCGGGCCGGACTCGAAGCCGCAGGCGGGAGTGCCGCAGGGCGAGTTGAAGAAATTCACGCTCGAGAGGAGCACGATTTTTCCCGGTACCAAACACGAGTGGTCGCTCTACATCCCGAAGCAATACGACGCCGCGAAGCCCGCTTGCGCGATGGTGTTCTTCGACGGCGGCGGCTTTGCAAAACCCGACGGACAGTACCGCGTGCCGGTCGTTTTCGACAATCTGATCGCGAAGAAAGACATGCCAGTGACCGTCGGCATTTTCATCAATCCCGGAACCGTCCCCGCGAGCGATCCGGGCAAGGCCGCGCGCAGTTGCCGCAGCTACGAATACGACTCGATGGGCGATCTGAACGCACGCTTCATCATGGAGGAAATCATCCCCGAGGTGCGCAAACTCGTGAAGCTCACCGACAATCCCGACGGCTGGGGCACATGCGGCACGAGCAGCGGAGGCATCGCGGCGTTCACGCTCGCGTGGGAAAAGCCGGAGCAGTTTCACAAGGTCATCAGCACCATCGGCAGCTTCACGAATATCCGCGGCGGCCATGACTACCCCGCGCTCATCCGCAAGACGAAGGACAAGCCGAAGCCGCTCCGCGTCTTCCTGCAGGACGGCGCCGCGGACCTCGACAATCTCCACGGCCTCTGGCCGCTCTCGAATCGCGACATGGACGCCGCGCTGAAATACGCCGGCTACGATCACAAGTTCGAGCTCGGCACCGGTGGCCACAGCGGCAAGCAGGGCGGCGCGATTCTGCCGGACGTGCTGCGCTGGCTGTGGCGGGATGACGCGAAATAACCGGCCTCAGTCCGCGCTGTTCGTGGCGACGGTCCCGCGACGCAGGGTGATCTTGTGCGTCTTGCCCTCGCGTTCGATGACGAAGGAACCGCCCCAGCCGTCATCCTTGCAAGGCCCGCTCAGCCATTTCACGGCCCTGGCGGCAGCATCGAATGAGTAGGTGCCTTCGCCGTAGTAGCCACCGTCGCTGCGACGAGAGACGCGGTACTTTCCACCGGCCTGCAATTCGATGTGCCCCAGATACAGTGGCGGTCTCCCGACCGCACCGAAGGAATTGATGTTGTATTTGCCGGGACGCGGCCCGGAAGCGTCATTTCCAGCGGGTGCATTCTGGCCTGGCGCTGGAGCGCTGGCCGTCGGAGCGGCAACCGGTGCGGCAGAGATCGCCGGTGCCGTCGCTGCGGCCGCGCCGCCTTCCACCTTGCGGAAATAGACGGGCAGCAGCCAGCGATCATAGCTCGCCGCATAGCCATCGTAGTGGACCTTGAATTCATTCTCATGCCCGCTGCCAGCCGTGCCGATTTCGATGATGCTCGCCTTATCCCATGAGCCGAGCGTGTTCACTTGGATGCGATCGTTAAGCTGATACGCCGCCGTCTTTGCGATGATCGGTGCGGGCACCGCCTCAGCCTGCGCGGTCATCTTGCGGAAATACACGGGCTGCAACCAGCGGTCATAGCTCGCCGCATAGCCGTCGAAGTGGACCTTGAATTCGCCCTCATGCGCACTGCCGGCCGTGCCCACCTCGATGATGGTCGCCTTGTCCCACGCGCCCGTCGTGCTCACCTGGATGCGTTCATTCAGCAGATATGCGGGGGCTGCCCCCGCTTCGTGCGGAGGCGCGAGCGCCACGAAGGCGAGCAGCACGGCGAAGAATCCTGCTTTGGGGGTCGCAGCCATCCATTTGCGAAAGGTGGATCTCATGTGGAAGATGCTGTCATCTGCGGTCATTTTCGCCAGCCGGAAACGCGACTGCGCTTGGCATCTCGCATCACTTCCCGATGCAGAACTGCCCGAAGATCACGCCGAGCAATTCGTCGGTATCCGCGCGACCCACGATGTCGCCGATGGCGTCCATCGCAGCGCGCAGCTCCTCGGCGATGAACTCCGGCGACAGCGCCTGGTCGAATGCTCCGAGCGCGGCGTCCAGAAAGTCGCGCGCAGTCTCCAGACACGACTGGTGCCGCGCGTTGATCGCCACACTCCAGTCGCCCTTCGCCGCACCGCCACGTGCCGCACCCACGATTGCACCGAGCAATGTTTCGAAACCCTCGCCCGTGAGCGCTGATATCTCAATGCCACCGCGCGCCTGCCACGAAACGTGAATGCCGAGGTCCGCCTTGTTGAGCACGAGCATCTCAATGTGGCGCCGACGACTCGTCGGCTCTGCGCTCGTGATTTCAGCTTGCGTGGGATCGCCGAGCGCCGTCGTGCTGCTCCCAGCGGCCTCCGCCTTTCCACCTGCCGGACCGACGAGTCGTTGGCTCCACATTGGGCTCCACATTGCCGCATCGCTGCTCGCGTCCACGAGATGCAGCACGAGGTCGGCGCGCTCCATCGCCTGTCGCGTGCGCTCCATGCCAGCTTGCTCCAGTTCGCACGTGCTGTCGCGGATGCCTGCGGTGTCCATCAGGCGCACCGGGATGCCGCGGAGGTTGATCGTCTCCTCCAACACGTCGCGCGTCGTGCCGGGGTGATGGCTCACGATGGCGCGCTCGTAGCCGAGCAACCGGTTCAGCAACGAAGATTTTCCGACATTCGGCGCACCGAAGATCACCGTGCGCAATCCCTCGCGCAGCACCTTCCCCTGCCCCGCCGTCGCGAGGAGTGCGCCGACATCCGCGAGCGCGCTCTCGATTCGTCCGCGCAGCGCGGCCCCCGTCTCCGGGGAAATGTCCTCGTCGGGGAAATCAATGTACGCCTCCACCTGCGCAAGCGTGTCGAGCACCGCCGTGCGGAGTTCGCGGATGCGCGCGCCGAGGCGGCCTTCGAGTTGCTCGTTCGCCGCGCGCAGCGCGAGGTCCGTCTGCGCGCTGATGACATCCATCACCGCCTCCGCCTGCGTGAGATCGAGCTTTCGGTTCAGGAATGCCCGCTGTGTGAATTCCCCCGGCTCCGCACTCCGCGCCCCGGCGCGCAGCAGCAGCTCCAGGATGCGCCGCGACACGAGCACGCCGCCATGACACGAAATCTCCGCCACGTCCTCCCCCGTGTAGCTCGCGGGCGCGCGGAAAACCGTCAGCAGCACATCATCCAGCCGCCGGTCCCCGTCGAAAATGCTGCCAAAGTGCGCGAACCTCGGCGTCAGTTCTGCCGCACCTTTTTTCCCGCGAAAAACTGCGCCCGCAATCTCCACCGCCCGCACCCCGCTCAGCCGCAGCACGGCGATCGCCGCCTCCCCGAAGGCGGTGCTGATGGCGGCGATGGTGTCATTCATGGCAGGGAGAAAAGCAGCGCCGTCCGCATTCTCCAAGACGCTTCGTGCGGCACCCTGCCTCCCTCGCGCCCGCTGCCTCATCAATTCCGCGTGACCAATTTCGCGCGCATCAATTCCGCCTCTCACACCGCAGACGCGACCCTCAATGCAGATCAACGCCAACGGCGTTGAAATCATCCAGCCCGGAGTTGCCCCGCGCAGCGGGCTACTCTGGGTCACCCACCGTCACTGACAAC
>JBDSAR010000557.1:0-17873 GCA_039922035.1 Chthoniobacteraceae bacterium | reverse complement strand
CAGCAGCGACAACGGCGCGACGTGGAGCGAACCGCAGATGATTTTCAAAGGCTACACTGGTGCGAGCAACGGAGCAATCGAGACACGCGACGGCCATCTCATCGTGCCCTACTCGCACTATGTAAATGATCCCGGCCGGCTCGTCTCCCAAGCCTCGGTGTCCGCCGACGGCGGCAGGACCTGGAGCCTCAGCAGCGCCATTGACATCGGCGGCGCAGGCGACCACGAGGGCGCACTGGAACCATGCGTGATCGAACTCAAGGACGGTCGCGTCTGGATGCTCATCCGCACGACACGCGGCTTCTTCTGGGAATCCTTTTCATCCGATGGTGGCAAGACTTGGTCGGAAGCCAAAGCCACCAACATTGATGCCACCTCCGCGCCCGGTCATCTCACCCGACTCACCGATGGCCGCATCGCACTCGTGTGGAATCGTGCGGACAAGGGGCGTGCTGACCTGCACCTCGCCTTTTCCGCCGATGAAGGAATAACGTGGACGCCGTCCACGATCGTGGCGCATGGCAAACCCGTGGGAGCCACTTATCCCTTTGTGATCGAGAACGCCCCTGGCGAACTCTGGATTGGCTACCACAACGTTCCGAAGGGTTGGAACTTCCCCCGCGCGCGGCACGTGCGCCTATCGGTGGCTGATGTGATGGCGAAACCAACGAAATAGTCACGGAATTCAAAACCATGAAACGCACTCTCATACTCCTCACGGCCCTATTGCTCAGACCGCTGGCCGCGCTCCATGCTGCCGCGCCGCTCCTCATCGAAAACGGCCAAGCTCGCGCGGAGATTGTCATCGCGGAAAAGCCGGCGCGGATGACGAAGCTGGCGGCCAAGGAACTGCAGACGTATCTGGAAAAGATCAGCGGCGCGAAGGTCGCGATCCTCAGCGCGCCGACGACCGGGAAGGCGCATATCTTCCTCGGCAAATCTTCGCACACGGAGGCGTTGAAACTCGCGACGGATGGACTCGCAAACGGTGCGTTTCGCATGGCGTCGGGCGCGGACTGGCTGGCGTTGCTGGGGCCGGATGAGGATTTCGTTCCCATCGAGCCTTGGGGGCGGATACGCAGCACGACGGAGGCGGCTCGGGTGAATGCGGACTTCGACAAAATCACGGGCGACACGTTTTGGAACAACTTTGGCGGGCTGTATATGCGCTACCACAAGGACCTCGACGTTTGGGATTACGATGACGCGGGGACGCTCAATGCGGTGTATGAGTTTCTGCGCAGTCTCGGCGTGCGCTGGTTTGCGCCGGGGGAGTTGGGCGAGGTGGTGCCGAAGCAGACGACGATCGCGCTGCCGGGCTTGAACAAGACGGTGAAGCCCGACTTCGGCATGAGGCGTTTCACTTTCTACACGGACCACACGGGCATCGGCGACAAGGGCATCTGGACGCTTCGGCTGGGCTTGAACCAAGGGCACAAAATCGGCGGCATCTCGCAGATTTGTCATGGGATGAAGTTTGTCCTCATGCGCGACGAGATGAAGCGGGCGCACCCGGAGATGTATCTGCTCACCGGCGGCAAACGCGATACCACAACGAAGGGCGCAGGCTATCCCGATCTCAATTCGCCACTGTTTTTCGAAAAGCACCTCACCTATTCCCGCGCCATGTTCGATCACTTCCGCGAGCCGATGATCAGTATTGATCTCGTGGATGGTTACGGCGGCATGACTTCGGATGATCCGAAGTGGATGGCGCAGCTCACGCCCGGACGCGGTTGGTCGGGCACGATGTCGGATCAGGTCTGGGGCTACATCGATCGCGTGGCGCTGGAGCTATACAAATCGCACCCGGACCGCCTCGTGAGCGGTCTCGCCTACAGCGCTTACAAAATGCCGCCTGCGAAGATTGACAAACTTAGCCCGAACCTCGTGCTCATCGAGACGCGTCAGCGTCAGAGCTTCTGGGATGAAGCGAAGCGCGACGAGCACCGAAGCTTGCGTGAGGCTTGGATGAAAAAGCTCAGCTCCGGCAAATACCTCACCTGAGACTACAACATCAACGCCCGTCCCGAGCAGGCGGGACGGCCTGTTTTTTATACGAAGCAAATCTCCAGCGACCTGCGCGAGCTGAAAGGCCACACGCTCGGCGAGATGATCGAAATCTATGAACATCCTGCCGGGAAAGAGAACAGCTTCGGCTATGATCCGCTCGCGCTTGAGCACCTGAATCTCTACGTCACCTCGCGCCTGTGGTGGGATGCGGATCAAAATCTCGATGCGCTGCTGGCCGACTACTTCACCAGTTACTATGGCACCGCCGCCAAGCCGATGCAGGCCTTCGCGGAATTCTCCGAGGCGAACCGGATGCACATGGGCCAGGACGGCGCGAAGATTGGCGAGGCATTCACCTTGCTCGCCGCCGCACAGGCCGCCGCCGATCCGCAGTCGGCCCCCGGACGCCGCATGCAGAAAATTGCCGACCTCATGAAGCCGTTGCGCAGCCTGCAGCAGCAGCTCAGCCGCAAGCACGACTCCGACCTCTCCTACCGCGTTCTGGAGACGAATCAGACCGGCGGCAAGCCGATGAAAGACAAAGCCTTCGATGGCCAGGTGCTCCAGGACTACTGGACCGATCTGCGCAGCGCGCCACTCGTGAAGCTCACGCCCCAGTCGCCGCCACCGAAAGCCGCCACGCAATTCCAGATCCAGCGCGAAGGGAGCATCCTGCATATCGGCATCATCTGCCAGGAACCCGACATGCCTGGCATCAACAACGCCAGCACCACCCCCGACGATCCGAAACTCCTCGAAGGCGACCACATCACCATGCTCATCGAGACGGCCTCCAATAGTTACTACGAGATCGCCATCAATCCCGCCGGCACCGTGCTGGAGATTGACCACGGCAAGGACGGCAAAGGCGTGCGCTGGAGCTCCGGCGCCCAGATCGCCGTGCATCGCGGCGACCGGCAATGGAGCATTGAAATGCGCCTCCCCATCACCGGAGAAGGCTCCCGCATGATCGACCCGCTCAAAGGCATCGACGGAGCCATGCCGAAGGATTTGTTCCCCTGGCACTTCAACGTCTGCCGCCAACGCGTCCGCGGAACCATCATCGAACGCACCGCCTATTCCGCCACCGGCAAAGACGATTTCTATGTGCCGGAAAAATTTGCGAAGCTTTGGGGAAAAGGGAAATGATGGTGGGGCATGGTAGGGGCTGGGAATCGGCAAATCGGTTCACGCAAAACCAAACAAATCAGGCTGGGCCGGGGTGAACTGCGAAGCGCTCATCCCACACGGTGATGCGTTCCATTGTTCAGTCACGACCCAGGAATGATGCGGATTCCCTGCGGCGTTTGAGTTGAGATTGATTCGCGAATGAAACACACGACATCCCACCCCTGATGAACACCGCGCTCAACCGCCAGCGGAGTCCGCGCGTGCTGGTTCTATAGTTTTGGTTTCCAATAGCTCCCCACCGAACGAGGGACTCTACCCCGTGCCCTCGCCGTCGATGCAACCGGCACGAAGGTCGATTACTTGCCGATGAGGGGTTCGTTCTGCGAGTCGCGCGGCTCCACCACGTTCAGGCGGTCGAGCCCGATGACGCGGCGGAGATCGGCCAGGTCGTAAACTTTGAGCGCGCCATGAACGGTGCTGAGCAACATGGCACCGCAGCCCTGCCGGTCGCGCACGACGGAGGACCATGAGTCGAGTGTCTGCCGCAGTTCGACCTGCGCGAACAATTCGCGCTCCAGCGCCGCAGCGTGCAGCACGGCGGGTCCGGCATGTGCCGTGCCGATCACGCGGATGCGATTGCGGGCCGTGCCGTTCTCATAGGTGCGCAGCCAGCGCGCCGTCGCGAGCACATCCTCAGCCCACATCCCCACGAACGATTTTTCCATGATGTAAGCGAGAAACCACTGCTTCCAGTCCGGCGTGATGGGCATGCCTTTGGTGGCGATGGCGATCGGATCGTGCAATTCGCCGAGCCCTCGCAAGTCCACCGCGACCACCAGCGTGCCGCCCTTGGCAAGCTGCTCGAACTCACCGCCGGGCGTCATCGCCATGTGCTTGCCCTCGCCTCCGAAATACAGGACGGCCTGTCCGTTTCGTTTTGCCGGCAGCATCACGAGCGCGGGCAATACAATGCCGTCTTCGGGTGAGAGCGTGAGCTTGCGCAATTCGTAACCATCGCGCGGGATCGCCGCGATTTGCTCGACCTTCGGAAGCCGCAGCGCCGAGGTGGGACGGATGCCGGCGAGTTGCCGCACACGGTCGAGAAGCGCCGCCTGCGGCGTATCGGCCCACAGTTTTGCGCGACCGGCGGCGAGCACGTCTTCAGTGTCCGCATTCACATCGAAGACCGTGCGTTCTTCCGGCAGGTGCAGCACCTGGCCCATTTCCGTGACGAGGTAATCTGGTTTTGCCAGCACCTCGAACGCGGGCTCCACGGTCGGCTCGTCCTTGCCATTCAGCCAGCGGTTCATCCAGCGCACGGCGCCTTCGCGCAGTTGCAAATGGAAGCCGTGCACCTCGTCGGTCTCCACCAGTTCGACGCGTTCCGGATGACCGAAGCGCGCGAAGAAACGCTTGCTCTCGCGAAACGTGTCCCAAGCGCCGTCGATGCGAAACGCGTCGCGCGTCGCCGTGCACATCAGCGTCGGCTTCGGCGCGTGCATCATCACAAACTCGGCATGCGTCATGCCGTGGAGAACCTGCCCGAAGATGTTCTGCTCCGCATCCTGCGGACCGTTGTGGTTCAAGAGGCTGCGCATCGACGTGAGGTAACAACTCGGCGCGGCGGCAATGATGCGCTCATCGAGTGCCATCAAGTAACTCGTGAGCGTGCCGCCGCCAGAGTTTCCGGTGCAGCCGAGCCTCTTCGCATCCACCTCCGGACGGCTGGCGAGGTAATCGAGCGCCCTCATGCCGTCCCAGATGCGGAACTGCGCGAAGTTGGATCCGATCGGAATGCAACTCACGCCCAGCACGGTGTGATTCGGCGGGCTCGTCTTGCCCGTGGGCAACATTACCTGATGACGCTCTCCCTGGCCCAGCGGATCGTAGCAAAACGCAACCATGCCCTGCTTGGCCAGCGCGATGCACGCACGCTGATATTTCTCCTCCGCCTTGCCGCCCCCGCTGTGGCCGCACGGCACGATGACGCCCGGAAATGGACCTTTGCCCAGAGGCAGGAACAATAGCCCCGTGACATGAAACCGCGGACGACTCGCGAAGATGACTTTCTCGACTACATAGCCGTCCCGCTCGACGCGTGACGTGGTCTTAGCTTCCAGTGGCGTGCGATCCGGGAAGCCGCCCAACCGCTCCACAAAGAACTCCCGCATCCGCTGCTGATACGCACGCGCATCCGCCTCCGTCTTAATTTTCTCGTAAGCCTTCGTGCGCTGATCGAGCGCCGCATTCGCCTGCGTGAGCAGATAGCGCTGCAACATGAGCGTCTTCGGCCCGTCCGGCAACTCCGCGGGAAGAACGTCTAGATCGTCCGCGGCGTGCAGAGGTGGCGGCATCGGCAGTAGCAGGAGGATGAGCGTGGGGAGAAGGTAGCGCATGGCAAGTTTGAGGTTACGGCAGTTCGTGTTTTCCATGAATCACGGCGTAAATCGAAATGAGGTGAGGTCCGTGCTCTTCATCACGAAACGCAGGCGCACCGGGTGACCGGCGTGCTTGCTCGTGGTGAGCGCGTCACCCCGCTGCAACGCCTCGACGCCTTTCTGAATCGTGAAGAACGACGCCTCGCGACTCGTGCCCAGGTTGGTATCGCGTTCCTGCTTGGTGACGAAAAACTCCGTCGCGTGCAGGCAGGGGTTGAAAACGAGTAGGAGGATCAGAGATGGAAGCCGCTTCATGACGTCGTGTTTTCTGAAGGTAAAAGCAGCGAGTGGCGGCGGTGTGGTTGGCAAGCGGAAGTATCACGGCGTCACCCGCGTTTCCCCAATCACTCGCCAGATAGAACGCACATGAATTTGAAACGCAACGCTTTTCTTTTCGCCCTTTGCCTCCCTCTCATCGCTGGCTTGGACGCAGCAGCGGACGTTCGGAAACCGATCTCATCGCTCGATGAGTTGCGCAGCCTTCGACACAAGGCGGCTGAGCGACAACGGAGGGTGATCTTCAACAACGACGGCGCCGAGTCGGTTCTCCTTTGCCGGGGCACCACGCCGGAGGAGTTTCTCAGCTATCGCACCACAGCTCTGGCAGGCACGCAGGTGGACAGCTTGTTTTACTGCACGCGCAGTTCCGGTTTCGGGGTGTTCACTCACGACACCAAGGTCGGCCAAGTTTTCTCCACGAAAGAGGGTCGGTACGCGAGCAATCTCACGCCGGAGATGTTAGCGGCAGGCACCGACCCGCTGCGGGTGATGACGGATTTCGGACACCAGAACTGCATGGAGGTTTTCTGGTCCTTTCGGGTGAACGACACGCATGATGGCAGTGCCACGGACTATGGGCCGATCATGTTTCGCGCAAACCGGCTCAAGAACGAGCATCCCGAATGGCTCATCGGCACGCCGGAGCAGAAGCCAAAGTTCGGCGCGTGGTCGGCGGTGGATTTCACCCGCGCGGAGATTCGCGATCTGGCCTTTCGTTATGTGGAGGAGGTCTGCCAGAACTACGAAGTGGACGGCGTGGAGCTGGATTTCTTCCGTCACCCGGTCTTTTTCAAACGCGCCGCCGTCTCCGGACTCGCTGCGATGGATGTCCTGATCGTAGGCGGACGGAAGACTGCGCGGGCAGGCTCTGCTTCAATTTCTTTGCGAGGAACTTTGTGAATGTGCGGATGACGGGGTTGTATTCAAAACGCCCAGCAACCGGGCAAAACTCCGTTTCATGAAAGTGCCGTCCAAATTTTCATCCGTCATCGTGCTCGCGCTCGCATCCGCCGCATGGCTCGGCGTCGCGGCGGCGGAGCCGCTGACGGTCGCGGCGGACTTCGAGGGAGCGTCGGTCGCAGGCGTCGGGATTGATGACGCGGCGCGGAGCGTCAGCTTCATGCCGGGCGGTGATCCCGCGCGCGGCTGGCCGTGCTGGTGGTATTTCCGCGTGAATGGAATCACGCCCGACGAGACGATCACGCTGCGGCTGCGCGGCTCGACGGCGACCGTGCCGAAGCCGGGCGGGGCGCTTGCAAAGCCGCTCGCCTCCTCGTGGGCGATGCCGGCGCAGGCGACATTTTCCACAGACGGGAAGACATGGCTGCATACCGACGCGGGCACGAAGGACGGCGAATGGATGATCTACACGCTGAAGCCCGATGCCGCGTCCGTGTTCGTCGCGTGGGGGCCGCCATTCACGCCGGGCACGGCGGCGAATCTGGTGCGCGAGCTGGGTGAAAAATTCCCGTATGCGAAGGCCGTGGAGCTGTGCCGCTCGCGGGAGGGTCGCGCCGTGCCCATGCTGCATGTGCAGGAAGGTGCGCGCACGAAGGAGCAGCGTTTCGGCGTGTGGGTGCAGGCACGGCAGCACGCGTGGGAGAGCGGATCGAGCTGGGTGGCGCAGGGCTTCGCCGAATGGATCACGGGCGACGATGCGGATGCGGCGTGGCTGCGGCAGCACGCGGAGATTTTCCTCATCCCGATCATGGACATAGACAACACCGCGACCGGCAACGGCGGCAAGGACGCGCAGCCGCAGGATCACAATCGCGACTGGTCCGAGCAGCCGCACTGGAACGAAGTCATCGCCGCGAAGCGAATGGTGACCGATTTGATCAAGGAAGGCCGCATGGATGTCTTCCTCGACCTGCACAATCCCGCGCCCGGCGATCCGACCTTCTTTTACATCCTGAACAACGAACTGCTGAAGGAGCCGATGATCGCGCTGCGCGACCGTTTCATCGCGCTGGCGTATTCGCGCATCAGCAAGATCAAGCCGCTGATTCCCATGAGCAGCAAACCCAAGACGACTGGCCCCGCGTATCATCCGCTCTGGCGGCAGATCAGCGCGAACTGGGTGTGCATGAATGGCAATCCGCACACGCTGAGCCTGTGCCTGGAGACGATTTGGAACTACAAGAACAGCACCACCGGGGGTTATCGTGCCGTCGGCGGCGAACCTCGCCGCCGCCGTCCGCGAGTATCTCGGCGAACGACCCGAGCGTCCGTGAACACCCGGCTTCGCCCGACGCACATTCCTTTCCCGGCATAATCCCACCGTCTCAATATGAAACAGACCATTCTCACCCTCGCCACCGCGCTGCTGGCTCCGCTCGCAGCGCTTCATTCCGCCAATGCGCCCGCGCTCCGAGCCGGGGCCGCTGTGGTGGACATCACGCCGAAGGCATTTCCGCTCAACATGCCCGGCGGCTTCAGCGCGAACATGGCCGAGAGCGCGCACGATCCGCTGAACGCCCGCGCGCTCGTGCTCGATGACGGCACGACCGCGCTCGCGATGGTCGTCGTGGACAATCTCGGCGCCGGCCCGGACGTGCTCGACGAGGCGAAGGAGATCGCCGCGAAGAAGACCGGCATGGCGGTGGACAAGATGCTCATCTCCTCCACGCACACGCACAGCGGCGCGTCCATCGGCACGCGGGAAGGCGCGGCTGCGAATGCCATCGCGTACCGCAGGGTCATCGTGGACGGCATTGCCGAGTCCATCGTGCGAGCGCACGCGGCGTTGCGCCCCGCGGCGGTCGGATGGGCGTCGGAGCCGCTGCCGACGGAAGTCTTCAACCGCCGCTGGTATCTCAAGCCCGGCAAGATGCCGCTCAATCCCTACGGCAAGCTCGACACCGTGAAGATGAATCCCGGTGCCAGCCCCGACGTGATCGATCATCCCGCCGGGCCGACCGATCCCGACATCACGATCCTCTCCGTGCAGGATGCGAAGCGGAAGCCGCTCGCACTTTTCGCCAACTACTCGCTGCACTACGTCGGCGGCGCACCGCACGGCCAGGTTTCCGCCGACTACTTCGGCGAGTTCGCGCGCGTGATGCCTTCGCGTCTTGGCGGGGGTGAAAGCTTCGTCGCCATGATGTCGAACGGCACGTCCGGCGACATCAACAACATCCCCTTCGGCATCACGCGTCCGCCGCGCGAGCCGTTCGAGCAAATCCGCATCGTCGCGCAAAAAGCCGCGGACGCCGCGTGGCTCGCGCAGCGGAAAATCGGGAAGTACCGCTCCGACGTGAGCCTCGGCATGTTGCAGCGGGAAATCACGCTCAACTACCGCAGGCCGACCGACGAGCAGCTTGCCGTCGCAAAGGCCGTGCTCGCGATCAAGGACAAGGACGCCATCGAAAAGCTCCCGCGCCTCGCGCAGAACTACGCCCGCAGCACCGTCGCCGCAGCCGAGCGCGCGGAGAAGACGATCACCGTGAAGGTGCAGGCCATCCGCATCGGCGACTTCGCGGTATGCGGTTTTCCGTTCGAGACATTCGCGGAGACCGGCCTCGATGTGAAAAGGCGCAGCCCCTTTCCGCTGACGATGGTCATCGGCCTCGCCAATGGCCGCCACGGCTATCTCCCGACGCCCGCGCAGCACAAGCTCGGCGGATACGAGACGTGGCTCGGCACGAATGTCGTGCAGGAGGACACGTCCGTGATCCTCACCGACAATCTGCTCGAGATGCTCGCGGAGTTGAAGAAGGCCGAGTGAGCGCGGGCAGCCCATCATCCACCTTCGCCATGCGTATGAAACTCACACCACTCCTCACTCTTACCACGCTCCTCACTGCGCCGTTTTCCGTTCGCGCCGCCGACACGTTCCTCGTGAAAGACGGCCAGCCGCGGGCGGAGATTGTCATCGCGGAGCAGCCGCGGCGCACGGTGCGGATCGCGGCGCAGGATTTCCGCGACTGCATTCGGAAAATCTCCGGCGCGACGCTGCCGATCGTCACGAAGCCGAGCGGGCAGGCCGCGAAGATCTTCATCGGCCGCAGCCCGTACACGGACGCGCTGAAGGTCACGGCGGACGGGCTGAAGGACGGCGCGTATCGCATCGTGTCGGGCGACGACTGGCTCGCGCTCATCGGCGACGACACGGACTTTGTCCCCGCCGAGCCGTGGGCGAAGAACAACGGCGACATCGCGCGCGCGCAGGCGGAGTGGGAGAAGATCGTCGGTGCGCCGTATGGGATGCCGAATCCCGGCCTGTACAAAAACCGGCTGCGCCTGCCCGGCGACACGGGCAAGCCCGATGGTGCCACGACGGCGAAGAACGAAATGCTCGAACTGTGGGGTCTCGACGAGCGCGGCTCGTTCAATGCCTCGACCGCATTCCTGCACAAGCTCGGCGCGCGCTGGTATCTGCCCGGAGAACTCGGCGAGGTGCTGCCTTCGCTGAAGATGATCGCGCTGCCGAAGCTCGACGAGACGGTGCGGCCCGACTTTCCGCTGCGGCAGTTCAATTTCCGGTTCAGCACCGCGGGTCGCGACAACGCCATGTGGGTCATGCATCTCGGCACGCGCAACGACGACCGCATGCAGATCGCGCACGGCATGTCGCGGATGACAAACAACGAGGCTGTCTTCGCCGCGCATCCCGAGTGGTTCGCGCTCTACGGCGGCAAGCGCGACTTCAAACCGGACGATTCCAAGTGCCAGCTCTGCTACTCGAACGACGAACTCTTTCGCGAGACCGTGCGCTACGTGCGCGCGCTGCTCGACACTTACAAGTTTGAGACCGTCTCCATCATGCCGCCGGACGGATACACCGCGATCTGCCAGTGCGAAAAGTGCAAGGGCAAGGACTCTCCTGAGCGCAATGAGCGCGGCCTGCTCAGCGATTACGTGTGGGATTTCGTGAATCGCGTCGCCAAGGAAATCGCGAAGACGCATCCGCACGCGAAGGTGCTGAACGCTGCGTATGGATCCTACACGCTGCCGCCGCTGAAGATCGAAAAGCTGGAGTCCAACGTCCTCGTGTGCATCGTCGGCGGACGCCGCCCCATCAACAAATCCGGCTCGAAAGGCGAAGGCGAATCTGCGCCCGAGGCCCTTCGCGCCGCGTGGGGGAAGAAGGCCGATAACCCGATCCTCAACTTCGAAAACTATCCCTTCACGGATCGCGGCTGGTATCTGCCCGCATTCGCGACGCACGCGCTCGGCGACACGGTGAATGCGACCAAGGGCATCTCGCAGGGCGAGGACATCTGGCTCTCGGTGCGGCAGGACTTCGACAAGGTCGGCATCGGCTTCAATCACTTCCTCGTCTATTTCACCGCGCGCATGTACTGGGGCGGGAAGAGCGCCGATGTGGACGCGATGTTCCGCGAATACTGCCGCCTTTTCTACGGTCCCGCGGAGCAGGAGATGCACGCCTTCTTCACCTATTGCGAACAGCACTGGAGCGCGATGGAGGACGACAAATCGAAAGCCGACGCCGCGCTCACGCTCTTCGCAAAGGCGCAGGCGAAAGCCGATGCCGCGAGCATCTACGGCAGGCGCATCGCGCTCATTGACGACTTCCTAAAAGGCCTGCGCATGAAGTCGCAGCTACTCGGGCAAAAGCGCGGCCCGGTGCCCTTCGTGCGCCTCGTCGGCGACGCGAAGGACATCGTCATTGATGGCAAGCTCGACGATGCCTACTGGCAAAACTGCCCCACCGCCGCCACAGGAAAACTGCGCGAATCGCAGACCGGCCGCACGCCCGTCTTCGGCACGACGTTCAAAACCGGATGGCAGGGCGGCAACCTCTACTTCGCGATCCGCTGCGAGGAACATCCCGGCGAAAAGCCGCACAACACCGCGACGCGAAACGACGATCAGGCCATCTGGCACGGCGACGCCATCGAGATCGAACTTGGCACCGAATCGCACTCGTATTACCAAATCGCCGTCAGCCCCACCGGCGCGATCGTGGACCTCGATCGCGGAGCGCCGAGGGGCCAGTGGTTCGGCTGGGATTCAAAGGCCGAGGTCGCGACGCAGATCGGCGACGGCTACTGGACCGTCGAGATCCGCATTCCCGTCACGCAGGATGAAAACGATCCGTTGCATCAGGTCATCGGGCGCAAGCCCACGCAGAGCCTCCCGTGGCACATCAACATTTGCCGCCAGCGCATCCGCGACAACGGCACGGAACTCAGCGCCCTCTCGCCGACCGGCACCGGCGGCTTCCACGAGCCGATGAAATTCGCGCACTTCTTCCACGGCCGCTCGCACCAGTTCGACGCCGACCCCACTGTCACCGACTACCTCATCGTCAGCCGCGCCGCCGCCGACCTCGCGAAGCAGCGCAAGCCCGCCGAAGCGCTCGCCGCATTCACTGCGCTCGCCGATGGCAAAGTCACCGACTTCCAGAAATCCGCCGCGCTCGATCAAGCCGCTGCCGCCGCCCGCACGATGGGCGACTTCGCAAAGGCCGCCGACATCGCCACGCGCATTCCCATCGAAGGCGTGAGGAAAACCGCGCAGATGCACAACCTCCTCACGCAGCAGAAAGCCCCCGAGGTCATCGCGCAATTCGGCACCGACGACATCGCCGCATGGCCCTTCTGGCAGATCGGCGAAGCCTCCTTCGCCCGAGGCCGCGCCAATGTCATCATGAAGCGCGGCAGCGAAGCCGTCGGCGACTTCAACCGCGCCATCGAATGGACCAGCGACCCGCGCACACGCCCGGCCATCCGCCTCGCGCTCGGCAACACGCTCGAAGTCCTGCTGCACGACGACGAAGCCGCCCTCCGCGCCTATCGCGCGGTTTTCGATTCGCTCGCCACGCTCGGCGGCGCGGATGAATTCGGCGCACTCCAGTCCGCCGTGCGCATCCTCACTCGGCAGGGAAAATACGACGACGCGCTCGCGACCCTCCGCCGCGCCGACATCGCCAAAATGAAAGGCTTCTGGCGCGGCTCGCTCCTCCTCTCCGTCGGCGACGTGCAACTCGCCGCCGGTCGCAAGGTCGAAGCCCTCGCCACTTACAAGTCCGTCGCCGACGACGCGACCATGGAGCCCCGCATCATCAAGCTCGCAAAGGAAAAGCTCCCCGCCCGATAGGCACCATTTATGAAACACGCGCTCCTCACATGCATTCTGTCCGCGCTCTCAGCTTCGGCGGCGGAACTGACGCTGTTGAACGAGGGCAAATCCGAATACCAGATCGTCGTGCCGGACAAGCTGGAGACTCCGGCGCTGACGGAGTGCATCGCCCAGACCGCGCGGCTCGTGCAGACCGCGTTCAAGGCGAACGGTGCGGAGGTGCGCGTGGTCGCGGAAAGCGCACGCGATGCTGCGAAGCCCGCGCTGTTTCTCGGCGACACGCGGTTTGCGCGAGAGCACGGCGTGGATGTGACGAATCTTCGCGACTGGAGCTACGTGCAGCGTGCGGCGGGGAAGGACATCATCATCGCGGGTCTCGATCATCCGTCGCGCTCGCAAGGCACGAATGCGAAGCGGCCGGAATGGGATCGCGTGGGCACGGCGAAGGCGGCGGCGGACTTTGCGCGCGAGTACATGGGTGTGCGCTTTTTATATCCCGAGCTGCCGGGCTACACGCCGGTGAGCGGTGCGGCGAAGATCGATCTGCTCGCGTCGCCCGCGATGGAATTCCTGCCGATGAAGACGATGGCGGTGCCGACGGATCTGAATGTGAACAAGACGCCGCTGCTGCGCGTGAATACGGCGCATCCGGGGGGCGGCAGCTTCTACGATCTCGCGCACAACCGCTTTCCGCGCGTGGACGAGCTGTTCGGGGGACACACGTGGGAGCGGGCGGTGCCGGTGTCGTATTTTGAAAAGCACCCGGAGTATTTCGCGCTCATCAGCGGCCAGCGCACGACGACGGGCGGAAACGGCGCGCAGTATTGCCTCTCGAATCCCGAGGTGCAGGAGATGATCTATCGCGACCTCGTCTCGTGGATGGATCGCGGCTACGAGTCCGTGGACCTCGGGCAACCGGATGGATTTCGTGAGTGCCAGTGCGAAAAATGCGAGGCGCTCTACGGCACGGGCAAGGACTGGAGTGAGAAGATCTGGATCTTCAACCGCATGATCGCCGCACGGCTGGAGAAGTCGCATCCGGGCCGGCAGGTGACGATGATGAGCTACATCCTCACCGCGAAGCCGCCGAAGACGTTTAACAAGTTTCCGTCGAACACGTGCATCATGCTCACCGGCACGAACGAGGAGGACATCGCGCCGTGGCGTGGCATCGAGGTGCCGCGCGGGTTCACCGGCTACATTTATAATTGGTGCCCGAATCTCGGCACGCGCTACACGCCGATGCGCACGCCGGGCTACGTCGAGGCGCAGGTGAAGCGGCTCGCGGCGAACCGCATCCAGTCGCTGTATCGCGACGGCCCCGGCCAGCTCTTCGGGCTCGAGGGGCCGGTGTATTACGTGATGGGCCGCATGTTCGACGACCCGGAGCACAACGCCGCGAAGGATCTGCTGCCGGAGTTTTGTGAGGCCGCATTCGGCTCGAAGAGCGCGGCGTTTTACATGCGCTCCTTTTACGATCAGCTCTATCACGCCATCGCGCTTTACTCGGATCACATCGGCACGCGCTGCGACGTGTGGACCTATCAGCCCATCGAGGGCCGCGCGCGCAAGACCGTGCAGGATCCCTTTCAGCTCATCGCATTTCTCTACACGCCAAATCTTCTCTCCGCGCTCGATGGCTATCTCACGCAGGCGGAAAAAGTCGCGACGTCCGCCAAGGCGAAGACGCGGCTCGCGCTCGTGCGCACGGAATTCGAGTACCTGCGACACTTCGCGCGCGTGGTTCACTTGCACCAAGCCTATCAAATGGTTCCGGATGCTGCGTCGCGCGACCGGCTGCTCGATGCGATTGATGCGCGCAATACCTTCATCGCGACGCTCTACGACAAACGCGGCACGCCCGCGAGCAGCGGCAACTGGGCGCAGGTGCTGTTCCCGTATCCCGGCCACAACGCCGCGCATCTGCAACTCGCCCACGATGGATACCAGGAGCCGTATGCGAACACCTGCTTCAACTGGGACACGAAGGCGATGCGCAGCGCGCCGTCGCCGGGGAAAAAGAAGCTCTCCGTCGCGAAGGCGAGCGCGCCCGTCACGCTCGACTCTCCGCAATGGCAGCAGACCGCCGCGCATGAACTCACCCTCCTGCCACCGCTGCGCACGCTCCCGCGCAGGACGACGATGCGACTGCTCTACGATGCCACGAATCTTTACGTCCGCACCGAGGCAGAACTCGGACCTGACGCCCCCGCGGAGTTTCCGAAATGGAACCGCGACCGCGTCCTCACGAATCAGGAGGCATTCGACATTTACCTCGCACCACAGGCCGCACGCGAGGTGGCTTACCGCTTTGCCACCGGCGCGAATGGCGCATCGAAATACGACGCGGTGAGCGGCTTCATCACCGACGCGATGGACCCGCGCCACGGCAAGGATGATCCGACATGGAACGGCGAGTGGCAGAGCGAGACCCGCGTGGATGCAAAGTCGCACCGCTGGCACGCGCTGATCACGATTCCCTTCAAGACGCTCGCAACTGAGTCGCCCGCGCCCGGCATCACCTGGCGCGGCAACTTTGGCCGCACCCACCTCCTTCCCCGCGAAAAGTTGGATCGCGCAATCTGGTCCTCGACGCCCGGCAGCACGCAGATGGACGACCGCAGCCTGTTCGGGGAAATCGTTTTCGACTGACGGGAAGCTTCATTCCTCACGACGGGAAGCATCATTTGTTCATTCTGAAAACTTTGTCGCTCGCGTTTATGCCTTTCACGAATCGTCAATGTGAGCGCCGCCCCATGTCGTCAACTTTCCCATGACCCGCAGAGTATTCCTCCCCGCCACAGTCCTCGCCATCACCGCCCTGATCGCGAATGCCGCGCCACCGGGAGCCACGCCGCTTTCGCCGCCCGCGCCGCAGAAATCGATCGCGCCGCAGGTCCCTGCGAATTGGAAAGCGGGCACGGCGACGGTGACGGTGACGCCGCAGAAACTGCTGTGGATGGCGGGCTACGCTGCGCGGAAAAAACCCGCGGAGGGAAAGGTGCAGGATCTTTTTGCGAAGGCGCTCGCGCTGCAGGACGAGCAGGGAAACCGGCTCGTGTTCGTCACGCTCGATCTCATCGGCGTGCCGCAGTCGGTGCGGCACGCGGTGGCGGAGCGGGCGGAGAAGGAGTTCAAGCTGCCGCTAGCGAATCTCGTGATGAATGCGTCGCACACACACAGCGGGCCGTTGTTCCGTAGCAGCCCGGTGACGGAGAAGGATCTCGATGATCCGAAAATCAAGGACGCATGGGAATACACGCAGAAGCTGCAGGAGGACATCGTGGGCATCATCGGCAAGGCGCTCGCGGACATGCAGCCCGCGCGGTTGACATGGAACAAGGCGCGCTGCGGCTTCGCGATGAATCGTCGTCGCGACTACACTCTGCCTGCCGATCATCCGAATGCGAACAAGGCGCCGAACCCGAACGGTGTGGTGGATCACGAGGTGCCCGCGCTGCGAGTGGAAGCGCAAGATGGCACTCTGCGCGCGACGCTGTTCGGCTACGCGTGCCACAACACGTCGCTCGCTTTTTACAACTGGTGTGGCGACTACGCGGGCTTTGCGCAGGAGTATCTGCAGGAGCACCGGCCCGGTTTCACCGCGCTGTTCCTCATGGGCTGCGGTGGCGATCAGAATCCGTATCCGCGCCGCAGCGATGTCGTGCCCGGCGTCACGGATCTGGAACTCGCGATGCAGCACGGGCGGTCACTTTCCAACGCCGTCGAGATGGCACTCGCCGTGAATCCGCGACCCGTGAACGGCCCGATCCGTGCGGCGTATGAGGAAATCAAACTCGCCTACGCGAAGCCGGACAAACCGGAGCACGACTATCCTGTGCAGGTCATCGTCCTCGGAAAGGATCTCACTTTCATCACGCTCGGCAGCGAAGTTACCGTGGATTATTCGCTGCGGTTCAAGCGTGAGTTTGCCGGTGACGCGGGCGTGTGGGTGGCTGGGTATTCGAATGACTACACCGGCTATGTGCCGAGCCTGCGCGTGCTCAAGGAAGGCGGCTACGAAGCTGGCGCAGGCTGGGCCGAGGACGTGGAGGATCGCATCGCGGCGAAAGTTCACGAACTGCACAGAAAAGTGACACAGCCATGAAGCTCACACGCCGCGCACTGCTCAAACGTCTTCCGCTCGCCGCGCTTGCGGGCGGGTTTTTCATCCACGTCCGCGCGCAGCAGGCGAGGCAGTTGTGGGCCACGGGGAATCCGACGATCGACAGGCCGCGCGAGCTCGCACTCGGGCTGCTGAAGCCCACGCAGGCGCAGATCGAGCGCGCGTGGGAGCTGCATTTTTCGTCGGTCGTGTTCGAGTCGTATGGCTTTGCGCCGCGGTTCGCGGTGGATGGCGATGCGATCAATCAGGCGGTGAAGGACGGGATGTCGCGCGACGAGATGGAGGACTTGCGCGAAGGGATGATGATGAATCGCGGCGCGGTGAACGAACGCGAGCGCAAGGAATTTCTCGACGCCTTCCACGCAGCAGGCGTGACGTGCATTTTCCAGAACGCAGGCGAGGAGGGAAACGATCCGCTGCGGCTCATCAAGCGCCTCGCGCATTTCACGAGGGCGACTGATCTGATGAAGCCCGCGCTCTCGAAGGTCGTGCGCGCCGATGAGGTGCCCGCGCTGAAGAAGGCCGGGCAAGTGGGGCTGTGCTTCACCGGCAACGGCGTGCCGCTGCACGGGCGGTGGGAGAGCACGCGCGATGAGCTGCGCTACGTCCGTATCTTCCATGAGTTGGGCATCCGCATGATGCATCTCACCTATAATCGTCGGAACCCCATCGGCGACGGCGCGGGCGAGCCGCACGACGGCGGCTTGAGTGATTTCGGGCGCGAAGCCGTCGCCGAGATGAACCGCGTCGGCGTCATCGTCGACGGCGCGCACAGCGGATGGACCACGGCGCTCGACGCCGCCAAGGCCTCGTCAAAACCGATGGTCGCCAGCCACACG